>CAYTXN010000688.1:0-1500 GCA_964441195.1 uncultured Limnohabitans sp. | reverse complement strand
TGATCGGGTGGGGAAGCCCGAATGTCAGGATAGAAATGATTGCATTGGTGATATCACCCGGAAACTCCAAACTGATGAAATACGAAGGCATTCCGCCAAACATACTGTTAGTCCAAAGCAGTTGTTCGCCCGTGGCTTCCCGATGATCCAAGACCGCTTTAGCCGAGCCTTCCCATTGGAGGATGTCACCTTGGAAGATGATTTTCCCATCGAAAACCATCGGTGAGAAATATAAGACTACAATCAAATAAAAAAGAACAATGCCCAAGAGGTGGGGAAGCAGGTCTTTTTGAAAATTAATTTGCATGAAAAGGGATGATTTTTCTACGCGTCAAAATTAAGCTTGCAAATTAGGGATTTAATGGGAATGCACGGTAGTTAGGAAAGTAAGTAAAGCGTTTGAATTAAATTGATTTTACTGCGAAGTCAATTTTGCCACGAAGTCACAAAGACGTTGAGGTTCTACAATACTCATTGGTTGAGTTTTTAGAATTTGGACCAGAAAGAGCATCTTCAGACTGCAATTACTTTCAAAAAGCCTGACGAGGACATTCAGAATACTTGATCTATTTGTTCACAAGGGGAAAAGCTGAAACTTTTCTTTGGGAATCTTAAAAGTGCCAAAGGCATGTACTGTAAAAGCCTGGTATGCAATGCTGGGAATACAGGAGATCAATCTGATTTGAGTGCTGAAGTCAAGTCTGTTTTTTAAACCGCACGAGAAGGAGCGCAAAGGTTTTACTACACAAGATCTGTCTTTCTTCGAATGGTAAAAAAAATCTTAGAATCTAATGCGCTGTGAAATAAAAAGCCGCCAGATCTAAATCCAGCGGCTGTTGTTTCTTGCTTCTTGTCTTTAGCTTCTATACTCTATAAAACTCCTCCCAGCCTTTTCTGGGTGGCATTCCTGCCAAGACCTGATTAGCAAGTGGATTATTGGTGATTTGTCTCGTCTCCCGATCAAACTCCAATTTCACGCCCATCTGCTGCGCCATTACGCCCAAGCAAAACACCTGACTCAATGGCCCTGCAATCTCAAACGGGGATCTTGTCTTTTCCTCTCCTTTGCAGGCTTTCAGGAAGTTTTCAAAGTGATTGGATGGACTTTGAGGTACTGCAGGAAGTTTGGATTCCCATTCTTTGGCTTTAGCCTCAGGGATAATCGAGAGCGTACTTCCATGAGAACCACCTTTGAAAGTCAATTCTTTGCTGTAAATGATCTTGCCGGGATTCAACTTTGCAGGTTGAATCTGTCCATTGCTTGGTGGTGGGATATTTGGATCTAGTTCGGAAACACCGTATCCATCCGGAACGGAAGGAATGTTGTCCATTCCATCTTGCCAAGTGATCGTCATCGGAGGCATTGCTCCACGTGCCGGAAATTTGAATTCCAGCGTGGTGGACATTGGAAAAAAGAAAGCGTTATGTCCGGAAAGTTTGGTTGGATTGACTTCATAAGGAAGGCCCAGGTCCAAGAATTCATGCGCCGTATCCATGATA
>CAYTXN010000687.1:0-1504 GCA_964441195.1 uncultured Limnohabitans sp. | reverse complement strand
CCTGAGTCAATCCCTTCTTTTTTCTTAAAATCTTAATGTTTGAGTGGAGATACATTTTTATGATTTATAAAATGGAAATACGGTAGAAATAGAATAGAAATACACCCCGCAAATGGGGTTAAATAGTAATCTATTCATCGCTTTTGGGCTGATTTTTGGCTGCGTAAGTAGACTTGATCATATTATTTAATTTGACTTGAACATCAAGCCGGATTTTACTGAATGATTCAAATTCTTGGATTGAAACAATTTCTCTCTCAAAACCCAAATCGATCCAGTGCTCTACACCTTCTGATAAGGACGCTCTTGAAATGAAATAGAATCTGGATTTTTCCAAAAAGTGAAACCTAGCATACCCTTCTGCGATATTTGCTCCCACAGAATCAACTGCTGAAAGCATTTGGTCACCCCATACTTTTCGCTGCTGAAACGTCAGTTGCTGATAAATCTCCCAAGCCATGGAAGAAAGTCTTCTTGCCAGACGATAAACATCTAAATCCTGAAGCGGGATAAACTTTTTCTTGGGTTCCATAGCCTGATTTTTTTATTCAATATTCCTGTAGTTACAGCCATTTCGTCGAGCGTTGCGAGACCTATTTCCATCGTATTTTACGAAGTGTATTTCTACAGTATTTCACCGACCGAAGGGAGGTTTATTTCTATGGTATTTCTATAACCAACTCCGACAACTCCCTCCAATTCCTTATTCAAATTTAGGGAAAATGATTAAATTATAAACATTAAAATGTTAAAATAATTAACAAAAAGTCATGGAAGGGAAGCGGAATATCGTGCATATGGATTTGGACACGTTTTTTGTGTCAGTGGAGCGGCTTTTTGACAGCAGGCTGAATGGCAAACCCATCCTCATCGGAGGCTCCGGTGACCGAGGAGTGGTGGCTTCGTGCAGTTACGAGGCCCGGAAATTTGGCGTACACTCGGCCATGCCGATGCGGACGGCGAGGCAACTTTGCCCGGAGGCGATACTCGTGCGTGGGGATTTTGAGAAATACAGCCAAAAATCCCACGAAGTCACCGAGATCATCAAGGAATCAGTTCCGCTCTTTGAGAAATCCTCCGTGGATGAGTTTTACATCGACCTGACGGGCATGGACCGATTCTTTGGCTGCTTCAAACTGGCCCATGAGCTTCGCCAAAAAATCATCAAACAAAGCGGACTGAACATCTCCATGGGGCTCTCCGAGAATAAAACCGTATCCAAAGTCGCCACCGGCGAAGCCAAACCTAACAACGAAAAGCAGGTTCCATTCGGTCAGGAAAAACCCTTTCTCGCCCCCCTATCCGTACGCAAAATCCCCATGATTGGCGAAAAAACCTCCCAAACGCTCTACAACATGGGGGTCAAAAAAGTCCATACCCTCCAGCAGATGCCCGCCGAACTCTTGGAAGCAACTTTCGGAAAAAACGGAACCATGATCTGGGAAAAAGCGAACGGCATTGACCGATCGCTGGTCACCCCCTACTCTGAGGCCAAGTCAATCTC
>CAYTXN010000686.1:0-1505 GCA_964441195.1 uncultured Limnohabitans sp. | reverse complement strand
GCTGCAAATATGAAAACAAAAATGATTTCCTACAAACTCATTTCCCGACTTCCTGCATTTTTTTTAAACTGAAAGCCTGTGGTTTTTCCGAAAAAAGCGCCTTGGTAAAGCTCCAGACTGATTTAAATAGCTCAGAATCACGGTACTGATTTAGTGCTTCTTCGCTTTCCCAATGGCTGTAAGTCAGGAAAATATTTTCAGAATTATGATCCTGCCATAATTCTAGATGCTGACAGCCCGGAAAATTTCGAATGGATTCCTTATTTGCCTCGAAATTTTTCAAAAAATCGGAAACTGCTTCCGGTCTAAATGTCATCCGTACAATTCGTATCAGCATCAGGATCCAAAGTTGATATACACCACACTATCTTGCTTTAAGCCGAGCAAATTTCCTCCGTGTCCGTGATTGATCCCGATTTCCAAATAGTCCAAACTATTGAAAAACGCATAAGGATCTCCAGCTTCCACTTGATCGTATCCACTCTGTAATTTGTCCACAACTTCTCGACCGAATTGTATTGTGAATTTTCCAGGATTAAGCTTTTCGAAGACATCTCTGCGGATATTGGTCAATAGATTTCCGTAGCAGTCGATTCGAATCACGTGTCCAATGATATGTTCCCGAGTTGCTTTAGCCTGTCTTGACATTAGCTTTCGGAAATTAGTTAAGGGTCCTCCGAAATCATGAATCGCTGCTCCACTTGCTACTTTAGCAGCAATAGGGGCTAAAATATCTCTTGTGGGAAAAGTCGAATCCTTCAGGTGTATGTCTGCGAACTGAACCAAAATCCCCGGATCTTGATCGGCTAGGAGGCTCAGAATTCCATTATTTGGACCTACAAAAATATGCTCTTCCAATTTGACTCCGATGTAACCATGTGTCATCGCCCCGGTGGTGTTGATGCCCACCAAATGAACTGTGCCTTTTGGGAATTCCCGAAAAGTGGAGCGTAGCACAAACGCTGCATGTTCAATATCATAAGGGACTATACTATGCGATATGTCAATTATATTCAACTGAGGGTTGATAGAAAGCATTTTGGCCTTCACGGCCGGAACGTAGTAGTCTTTATCCCCAAAATCAGAGAGGAATGTCACCAAAGCCATACAAGCAAGTCTATTAAAATTGTGTAATTTTGTTTGAGAGGGAGCGAACAAAAATAGAAATTTTATTCTTTAGCCTTCAAGGTAAACCTAAATCATAAAACAAGCTTGGTCGAAAAAGTAATCACTTTAGAAAATGTCCCATTAGCTGAATTTTTGGGCACAGGAAACGAAAATATCCGACAAATTTCTCAGGCTTTCCCTCAAAGCAAAATTGTGTCCCGAGGAAATGAAATAAGGATTCAAGGTGGCGCACCGGAGATATTACGAATCAATGACTTGATCAATCTCCTTTTGGAGCATTTTGATCGTTTTGGTCATCTTTCTCCTGAAAATGTCAAAGATTACCTGGATATCGAAGGGGTTCCTTTTGAAGAAGCCAATCGGGATCAGGTGATTGT
>CAYTXN010000685.1:0-1505 GCA_964441195.1 uncultured Limnohabitans sp. | reverse complement strand
CCTTTTTGAAAATGAGACTAGCCCATTCAAATGTGTTTTTAACTGAAGCTATCGATGCAAGGAAAGCACTTATTTGAATATGCGATCATTCGCCTAGTTCCACAGGTGGAGCGGGAAGAGTTTGTCAATGTCGGCGTGGTGATCTGCTGCAAGCGTCAGAATTTTATCAAATGCCAAATTCATTTGAATGAGCAAAAAGTGCTGATACTAGACCCTGAGGCAGATTTTGATTTGTTCAGAAGCTATCTAGATTCATTTGAAAAAATCTGCAGAGGAGAAAATCCGGAGAATCCCATTGCGCTCCAGGATGCTGCATCACGGTTTCGGTGGCTGACAGCTGTCCGAAGCTCCATGCTTCAAACTTCCCGTCCGCATTCCGGATTTACTTTGGATTTGGAAGAATCTTTGGCAAGTCTGATGAAGGAATATGTTTTTTAAGCGTTGACTTATTTGATTTCAGCCAGTTCTCTTTCCATGGTTTTCTTGTCTTTAATCAAGGGAAGCGAAAAGCTAAACATCGAGCCTTTGCCCACCGTAGAACTTACCGAGATTTTGCTTTGGTGGCCTTCCAAAATGTGTTTGACTATCGCCAATCCTAGGCCGGTTCCGCCTTCTTTTTTATTGCGGCTCTTCTCCACCCGGTAGAATCGTTCAAAGATCCGCTTCAAATCATCTGGAGGAATGCCTTGTCCATCGTCTTTGATGTCCACTTGAAGGTTGGTTTTGCTGGCTTTAAGGGATACTTTCACTTCACCTCCGTCGTGGTTGTACTTGACAGCGTTGTAGATCAAGTTCTGACAGACTCGGTAAATCTTCTGGTGATCGGCCTTGGTGATGTAGGTTTTTTCGTGATCGAATGTGAAGTCGATTTTAATTTTCCGCTTGCTGGCTTTGTGTTCCAGTTCTTCGATGACTTCTTCTATGAGTAGCTTCAGATCAAATTCCGTGAAAATAAACTTGATTACGCCACTTTCCATCTGATTTAAAGTCAGTAGATCCTGAACCAACACGTCCAGTGAATCCAGGCTTTTTGCGGCACGCTTCAAAAACTTCAGGCGAACTTGCTTGTCCTCAATAGCTCCATCCAAAAGAGTATGAATGTAGCCTTGTGCAGAAAAAATAGGAGTTTTTAGTTCGTGGGAAATATCTGCGATAAATTCCTTTCTGAACTCCGCCGTTTTTTGCAAGGTGTCGATTTCCTTTTGCCTTGCCAAAGCATAAGAATTTATGACTGAGTTGATTTTGCGAAGGGGAGAAAGCGAAGACCTAAGGGATTTGTCAGTGATTTCAGAGAGATCTTTCTTCTGGATTTTTTCCAACAAAGAATAAATATTTCCAATCTCCCGGAAGACTAGAAACTCGAGCGTAATCGTGACTAGCAGATAGGATACAGAAAAAGATAGACCCCATGCAACTAGAAGCAAAGTCGTACTGGCATCAGGCATCAGCGAGAGAAATGCAGCCACTAGTGCTGAGATGGCAAAGGCCAAAACCAATGAAATTCC
>CAYTXN010000684.1:0-1508 GCA_964441195.1 uncultured Limnohabitans sp. | reverse complement strand
AATATGATTTCTGAGAGCCAAATTTTATAGGGATCATCAATCCCTCTCCATGGAAGTTCTCTTGGGTTGGCTCGATACCAAGAAATTATATGAGTGGAAAAGGCCTGGTTTTCAGTGGTTTTAAGGATCATTCGTATGAAATATTTCTAATACAAACCAAGGTAATTTTTTTGAATATGTTTTTTAATTGAGATGGTTCTCGTACATTTGCAGTCCCAAAAACACTTGGTTAATAGGTTGTTAAGCTTATTTCGTAATTTCTAAATTAAAAACACTGTGACAAAAGCAGAAGTAATCACCAAGATTTCAGACAAAACAGGAATCCAAAAGGATGATGTTACACAAGCCGTTGAGGCATTCTTCAAAGTTGTGAAGGATTCTATGGCTGACGGAGAAAATATTTATGTGAGAGGTTTTGGCAGCTTTATCAATAAAAAGAGAGCTAAGAAAATCGCCCGTAATATTTCCAAAAATACAGCTATCGTAATTGATGAGCACTATATCCCGGCCTTCAAGCCTTCGAAAGTGTTTATAGAAAAGATCAAAAACAGTAAGAAGATCAAGGAACTGGCTCCTCAAGACTAAGTCTAAGGAGAAATTGAAATGAAAAAATCTCAGCTCATTCTCATCGTTTTAGGAATAGTTACTGTTGCGGGATTGTATGCTTTGCCGAAAGTTGTTGTAGACAATGAAGCAGGCACCACCACCGTAGAAGAAACTAAAAGCACGGAGAATTCTTCTCCAAATGTTACCGAAATGCATGCGAATGAGCTTTCTTCTGACAATCGCTCTCAAGCTGATCAGATAAAGTCATTGATGACTTCAGCCAATGAATCTACCGTAAGAATCGAAGCTGCAAAAACATTGGCTGAAATCTATCAGAAAGAAGGACTGTTTGACAGTTCCGCCTATTTCTTAGGAGAGGCTGTTGAACTGAAACCCTCAGACTTGTTGTTGATCGAAGAAGCAGGTAAGGCTTATTATGAAGCTTTTTCTTTTGCCTTGGATAAAGCCAAAGTGGAAGACTTAGCAGAAAAAACGAGAACCTACCTAAATCAGGTTTTGGAAAAAGATCCAAACCGATTGGATTTGAAAACCAAAGTGGCGATGACTTATGTATCTTCGGCCAATCCTATGCAAGGAATCACGATGATGAGAGAAATTCTCGAAGCGGATCCACAAAATGAGGATGGGTTGTTCAACATGGGAATTCTGTCCATGCAATCTGGTCAGTATAAAAGAGCCGCTGAGCGATTTGAGGAGTTGGTCAAGTACCACCCGAACAATCTTCAGGGTCAATTCTACCTGGCAGTGAGCTACTTTGAATCCAAAGAAAAGAATAAAGCAAAAGCTCAGTTTGAGGAAGTAAAGAAACTGACCCAGGATCCAATGATTCTTGAAAGTGTTCAGAGCTACCTTGACCGGCTGTAAATTAATCGTATAAACCTTAAATTCTAAAAACTATGCCTTGCGGTAAGAAAAGAAAGAGACATAAGATCGCTACGCAC
>CAYTXN010000683.1:0-1509 GCA_964441195.1 uncultured Limnohabitans sp. | reverse complement strand
AAAAAGATATTCATCCAAATTACAGAGACGTTGTATTCTATGATACGTCTAGCGAGTTTAAGTTTTTGACTAAGTCAACTATCGAGACTAGCGAAACTACTGAGTGGACAGACGGTAAAACCTACCCTGTTTACAAAATCGAAGTAAGCTCTGAGTCACATCCATTCTACACAGGTAAGAAAATGCTTCTTGATACCGCAGGTAGAGTTGAGAAATTCAACAAAAGATACGCAAAGAAGTAATTTTCTTCGGCGATCGCCGAAAAAGTCTCCCGGGGCATGGATTCCGGGAGACTTTTTTATTTTTGCCCTATGAACAACATCGTATTGTTTGACGACCCTGCAATCCGGGGCTCTCTTTTGCCGTTTACTTTTACCCGGCCCGTGGCTGATATTCGGGTTGGAATTCTGAAAATCTCCGAGAAATGGCAGCAATATGCCAATATGGAGGTCTCTTACCTGACTCAGGAATACCTTCAGACCAAATTTCCAAGAAATACAAAACCGGCACTTGCTGTCAATGGTGCCTGGCTTCCTGGAACTGGTTCTTTCGATCAATTAAAAAAACTGAAACCAAACCAGTCACTTTTTTGGGGGAAGACACTCATTGCAACTTATATCGGAGAAACGGAGAAAAATCTAAGTTTTGCAACTGATCGTGAGATTGTGCAGCTCGATTCGGAACCGACTTTGATCCAGAAAAGCTGGAATATCTTTCAGTTTAATGCTTCTGAAATAAAGAAGGACTTTGCCCTTTTGACTAAAGGGAGAAAATCCCAACCTGTCAACGATCCGCATACGATCGTGTATGCTCCGGAAAACATCTTTATCGAAGAAGGCGCCAAAATCAAAGCGGCCGTCCTCAATGCGGAAGCTGGACCGATTTATATTGGCAAAAACACAGAAATTCAAGAAGGAGCATTAATTCGTGGACCATTTGCGCTATGTGAAGGATCAACAGTGAACATGGGGGCAAAACTCCGAGGGGATACGACCGTGGGACCTTTTTCTAAAGTTGGCGGTGAAATCTCAAATGTGGTTTTCTTTGGGTATTCCAACAAGGGACATGATGGTTTCTTGGGAAATTCCGTGATAGGTGAGTGGTGCAATCTGGGCGCTGACACCAACACCTCAAACCTGAAGAATAATTATGCACAGGTCAAACTTTGGGACTACACCAAAGGAGGTTTTTCCAACACAGGACTGCAGTTTTGCGGAATGATGATGGGAGATCATTCCAAATGCGGCATCAACACCATGTTTAACACAGGAACTGTAGTCGGAGTTGGATCGAATATTTTTGGAGATGGATTTCCTCGAAACTTCATTCCATCATTTTCTTGGGGAGGGGCAGCGGGATTTTCGACTTTCTCCATGCCGAAGTTTGATGAGACAGTGAAGGCTGTCCTTGGACGCAGAGGAAAAGAATGGACCAAAGAAGACAAAGAAATTATCGAACGGGTTTTTGATTTGACCAAAAGCTATAGAATTTGGGATAAAAATTCCTGAT
>CAYTXN010000682.1:0-1510 GCA_964441195.1 uncultured Limnohabitans sp. | reverse complement strand
AAAAGGGAGAAGATCCTGTTCATTTTGACCATGATTGCCGCGAGGGAATCTGTGGGACTTGCTCTTTGTACATCAATGGCAAGCCTCACGGTCCGCTTCAGACGACGACTTGCCAGCTTCACATGAGATCCTTCTCTGATGGGCAAACGATTACTATCGAACCATGGAGAGCTAAAGCTTTTCCAGTCGTTAAGGACTTGGTAGTAAATCGTTCTTCCTTTGACAGAATCATACAAGCCGGAGGATATGTGTCAGTAGGTACAGGTGGAGTTCCTGATGCCAATGAGATTCCTATTCCAAAAACTATTGCTGACTTGGCAATGGATGCAGCACAGTGTATTGGCTGTGGAGCCTGTGTAGCAGCATGTAAAAATGCTTCTGCTATGCTATTCACTTCGGCCAAAGTTTCACAGCTTGCTTTACTTCCTCAAGGTCAGGTAGAGCGAAAAACCAGAGCTGAAAAGATGGTAGCTCAAATGGATGCTGAAGGTTTTGGTGCTTGTACAAATACCGGTGCTTGCGAAGCTGAGTGTCCAAAAGGCATTTCTATCACCAATATTGCGAGAATGAATAGAGAGTATTTCGCTGCTGTAGTAAGTAGTGATAACGTATAATTTTCATTCAAATTGATATAAAGCCAGACCAAAAGTCTGGCTTTTTTCATAAAAAGCTGGCCCTGAATACCACGAAGAGTTCGCAGTTGAGAAACTTGTACATCCAAAGAAAGAATTGTTGTGATTTTCTTTGGTTATGCATTTTGAGTAGAAAAGAAAAATTATGTTTTTTGGTGTAGCAAAACGAGATTAGTTGTCGTAATGTACTTAAGACCAAATTTTATCCCTTTGAAAAAAATATTATTATTATTGCTCGCGCCTATCGTGCTTTTTAGTTGTAATGAAGATGCAGATCCTGTTCGTACCTTGGTTGGGGAATGGGATTTGGTGTCGGCGTACAGCGTCTGGACAGGAAGAACATATGTGGGGGATGAGATGAATTATCAACAAACCTACCAGTTCAGATCTGATGGAACGTTCACGAAAACCCAAATATTGGATGGTAATTTACAAGAAGGGAAAGGCAGCTACAGCACGGAACAGCCAGAAGCAGTTGCAATAGAAGCAGGAGCACGACTGAATGTTATCTTAAATTTTACCGAGGGAGAAGAGTTGGCGGGAAATTGTTTTGGACCGAATTTGGAAAATCTTGTATTGAACCGAAATCAAGAACTTAAGAATTCTTGGTCTGCTTGCGATGGTCCTGGCCTAACCTACAAGAAGAAGTAATAAAATCTTCTCTTCAATAAATTCAAGTTGAAAGCCAGACCAAAAGTCTGGCTTTTCTGTTTTCACTATTTCAAGACAAAATTGAATTATTATATCTTTTTTAATCTAAAAACCCAATAAAATTGGGCATAAGCTTCATATTGATTACCTTTGAAAAATTATATTTTAAAATCAATTTGATTCAAATACAAAAAATTAATGCATTTCATAGATCTGGGTATCTTCAT
>CAYTXN010000681.1:0-1520 GCA_964441195.1 uncultured Limnohabitans sp. | reverse complement strand
ATTTTGGGGTATCAGCCTGAAATATTAGCTCGAAAATGTGCTGAAATCTACCTTCGAGATTTTGAAAAATCCGATAGCTACCAAATCATTACAGTCCAATTCATTCAATCTGACCCCTCAAATCCAGAAAACATAGCCATGCAGGAATATACTTTTGACACTGCAGATTTCTAACCAAAAATTCAAGTTTTTGACGACTTTATCCAAAATTCCATTTTAAAAATACAATGAATTTCAAGGCAATTTGCTCCGATATTGACGGCACACTACTCAATTCCGAACGGGATCTTTCACCAAGATTAAAGTCAATAATCAGTCAATTCCCACTGGAGCTTCCGCTGATTTTGGCAAGCTCTAGGATGCCTGATGCGATACGACATTTGCTTCAGGATTTGCAAAGACCACTCGAACCTTTGATCGCGTACAATGGTGGATTTGTCCTTGATAAAACAGGAAATGTTCTCGATTCTGTTGAGATTCCCTTGAACCTTGTGACTAAGATTTTGGAAATGACTCGCAAGACAGAAATCCATGTTAGCCTCTATCATGGAGAAAATTGGTACGAGCCAAAGGAAGATTATTGGGTAAAACGTGAAATCCAAAATACAAAAGTAAATCCGACCTGGATGGACTCGGAGGCAGTTTTGGAACTTTGGTCAAAAGAAAATAAGGGCGCTCACAAAGTTATGGTAATGGGTGATTCCAATGAAATCAGCTGGCTTTTCGGGGAATTACATCTTGCATATTCAGCGGATTTACATTTGTACCGATCCAAGGATACTTACATTGAGATTGCTCCGCGAAAAATATCCAAAGCAACCGCATTAAAACTGGTCTTGGAAAATCTCTACGACTTTGGTATTGAAGAAGTCATCGCCTTTGGAGATAATTATAATGACATCGATTTGATCCAAAAAGCAGGTTGGGGAGTTGCTGTCGCTAATGCTCGTCCAGAAGTCAAAGCTGTAGCAAAGGAAATCACACTACATCACAAAGATGACGGAGTTGCAGCTACGCTTGAAAGGATTCGAGATTTAAAATTCGGATTTTGATCTTAGGCTTTATTTAAAGAATCCCCGATCCATCCTCTACCTCTTCGATCGCCTGTCTGAGAAAGTCATTGAAAGGTTTCATCCTACGAAAACCATCCAGTGCAAAAGTCACAAAAGCGCCTGATTCCACTGCTTTATCTGAAATTGGATGTGATACGGTGTAGCTTTTCAGTTTGAGGTATTCGATAAATGGATGATCTGATTCATAATCTCTGGGACTTGTTTTGAGTTTGTCACCTTCGATTCCCTTGAAAAGCTTCTTGAACTCCGGATCATGTTCAATTCTCTCCAGTTCGGCACCACTGTAATCAATTTCTTTTCGGATTTTTTTTAAGGTATCTGCCTCAGGCATCCAGATCCCACCTGCCAGAAATGAATTTCCAGGTTGAACTTGTAGGTAATATCCGGGCCCAGGAGACTTTTTCCCTCCGGGCGAAAAATAAGCCCCGAAATTCGTTTTGTACGGAT
>CAYTXN010000680.1:0-1526 GCA_964441195.1 uncultured Limnohabitans sp. | reverse complement strand
TTCGGGATTTTTGTTTCCCATAAATCTGAAAAACAATCCAATTCCCTGACTGTAGTTTTTTATAGTGGATTCGGAATACCGCAGATTGCGCATCCAGTCTGAAAATTTTCCGATTTCTCCGACTAGCTTTTCGGATAGTTCCGGTAGCGAAATTGGCGCAGGTTTAAGTTCCACTTTTACCCGTTTGAATTCCGTATAGTCCAGCCAGGCTTTTCCCCTGAAAAGCGAAAGTAACCCGCCAATCAACTCATCTGAATAGGGAATTGCCCATGCTCTTAAGTCCGGCTGCCATGCTGACCCAGGAATTGTCTTCACCAAATCGATCAGTTGCTGGTCAAACGAAAATTCCAACAAAGCGACAGGCTTCTTTTTAATTTCACCGTTTCTGATAAAAATCGTTTTCATGGACAAAAAAAGTTTCAGGATGAATTTAAAAAAACCTTTCCTAAATGCAATCTCAATCTGGGAATAGGAATCTCGAAGCATTAACCTACCCATTTGCTCTTGGAAGTATTTGATCTATCCTCTGGCAACTTGCGGAATTACCAGTTCTCTGACTTGCCAGTACTTTATCCCAACCCACAAAAAAACCGGAGCTATTCACTCCGGTTCTTTTACTTTATGTTTTTGCCAACAGTCAAAAACCTGACTTGAAAACTAGCTTAAATCCTATTTGGTGCCTTCTTCCGTCTATGGGCACTCGTGCTGAGCGCAGTTGAAGTATCCAGCGGGTTTTAATTGATTATGCGGATACAACCAGCATAGAGAAATCTATCATCTCTTTTCACTTAATGTGTATCGGTTAGCTGCACGAACTCAAATAATGGTAGAATTGAGTTCCAAGTGAATGTGCTACGTCACGGCGCACAGGTGTGGACTGTTGACAGTTGTCTGTGGACGTGTATCCGCATTCAAAATACTCCAAATCTAATTCACGTGCATCCGTGCGGATACGCATATGTTACTTCAATGAATTAATCCATCGCGCAATTTTCAGCGCTTCTTCTCGGGGTACTTGAGGCATTGGAGGCATCGGGGTCGCATAGTCAGGCCAGTTTTCCGGTTTTGGATTGTAGATCAACTCCAAGATCTTTTCAGGCGTGTAATTCCTTTTTGCCACCTCGGTATATGCCGGACCGACTTGCTTCTTGTCTTTCTGATGACATGCTGTACAGGTGTTTTTGGCCAGCAAGGTCTTTATTTCGGCTTCGGTAGGGATTGCCGGAGCAACAGGTTTGGCAGGAGAAGCCGCTGCTTTTGGAGTTGCGCTTGTCTTTGCCACAGGAGCTGCAGCCACCACTGGCTTAGGCTTGATCACCATCTTTTCACCGGAAGGAATCTCATTCAGGGTATAGTAAGCATCCATGTGCACCAACTCGTGAGAATTCACTGCCTCTCGGATTCCAGGAAGGCTGATTCTGTGCACATGATATTGCTGGGGATTGTTGATGGCTACTCTAACTTTTCTTTTGTCTTCGGAAACTTCTACACCCAAAATCTCATGCTCCATGGCTTTCACCGGAGGA
>CAYTXN010000679.1:0-1527 GCA_964441195.1 uncultured Limnohabitans sp. | reverse complement strand
TTTTCCAACGATTAGCTGGAGGTATTTGGAAGCCTGTTTTTGATGCGGAAGACATCAAGCCGGACAATGGACTTGATGTGTTCACCACCTTGGATGTAAATATTCAGGATGTGGCTGAGACTGCCTTGAGAAGACAATTGACCGACCGCAATGCGGCATTTGGATCAGTCATCGTGATGGAAGTGAAGACAGGTCATGTGAAGGCAATGTCAAATCTTCAACGTAACAAGAACGGCGTTGGCTACTCCGAAAGCTATAATTATGCAGTAGGAGATATTGGCAACACCGAGCCTGGATCGACTTTCAAGTTGGTATCAATGCTGGCTCTTTTGGAGGAAAACAAAATCAGTCTTAACGAAAAAATCGAAACTGGAAACGGTGCACATCGATTTTATAATCAGACGATGTATGATGCCAAAAATGGCGGTTTCGGTACAATAACGATTCGTGAAGCTTTCGAAAAATCATCAAACGTCGCCATTTCCAAATTGGTGGACATGCACTTCGGTTCAAGTCCATCCAAGTTTATGGCCTACATGGATAAGGCTGGTATAGCTGAGCCTTTGAATCTGCAATTAACCGGTGAAGGCAAGCCGTTTTTCAAAAAACCAGGTACAAAAACATGGTATGGCACATCGCTTCCATGGATTTCGATTGGATACGAATCTAAACTTAATCCGATCCACACGCTGGCACTTTATAATGCTGTCGCAAATGACGGTGTCATGATGAAGCCGCTTTTTGTAAAAGCAGTAGGGAGAGGGAATACCTTGATTGAAACTTTTGAACCGCAGGTTTTGCGTAAGCAAATCGCCTCAGAAAAAACTGTAAAACAACTTCAGGAGCTTTTGGAGGGTGTTGTTACTCGGGGTACTGCCAGAAATATTCTGAATGAGAATTACCAGATCGCTGGAAAAACAGGAACTGCACAGAAGATCATCAACGGAAAATACACCGAAACTTATTACACCAGCTTCGCCGGGTACTTTCCAGCGGATCGGCCCAAATACAGCATGATCGTGGTGATTGACAGTCCGAATGGCTTTGCTGCGTATGGCGGGGATGTCTCCGCTCCGGTTTTCAAAGAAATCGCAGATCGGATTTATGCCCTTGATATGGAGCTAAACCCGGTGGATCAATCCAAAATTTTCCTAGCAGAAAATCAAACTAGCAAAATGCCTTATATCTCTTCTGGAAAAGGTGAGGAGTTGCAAGAGATTTTAGATGAATTGGGCGTAGGCGCAAAAAGCCCATCGGTTGAAGATTATATCAAATCATCATTGGTAGCTGAAAAAGTTGAACTGAAAATCAACGACACAGAAAAATCTGTCGTGCCGGATGTATCAGGCATGGCACTTCGGGATGCACTTTTTGTCCTTGAAAATAAAGGGCTCAAAGTAAACTATAAAGGCAAAGGTCGAGTGTTGGAGCAGTCTATTTCTCCTGGAACTCAGCTTGCCCCAAATGCAACCATAAACTTGGTCTTAGGATGAAAGTGCTCAAAGACATATTATATAAGGTATCGCT
>CAYTXN010000678.1:0-1531 GCA_964441195.1 uncultured Limnohabitans sp. | reverse complement strand
TTTGACGGAAAAGGGATGCGCGTAGATGGCGTCTCAGAAGGAAAACCTGCCCAAGTAGCCGGATTGCTCAAAGGTGATGTAGTCGTGCAGCTCGGCGACTCGACGGTCTATGACATGATGAGCTACATGAGAGCTTTGAGTGCTTTTCAAAAAGGTGACTCTACCAAAGTAGTGATTGAAAGAAGCGGACAGAAAGTAGAGGCGGTGGTGAATTTCTAAAGAGATTTCTTTTTTTTCAAAACCTTGTAACAGGTCTGCTTGCGAATTCGTGATTTAGTATTCAATCGTCCTTCTTCCAGAGGGCTTTGTCCAATTCGTTTCGAATAGTCTGACTGTCAATGTATCGAAACTCAAGTTCGAGTCCAAACTGGTCATTCTTTTGAACCTTGATTGATTCCCCTTTGAATTGGTAGGTGGTCCGTGAGACAATATCTCCGCCCAGCAATACATCAGCATTTCCATCTTCAGAAAAAACAATGAAACTGCTGCAGTTAAATTCAGGATTTGCGTTTGGATTACAATTTTCCGGTAGGTGTCGATAAGTTCCCAAAATTTGAGGCTCATCGATTTTTTCACAGGAAAATATTACCAAAGCAAACAGAAAAAAGATCAGCGATTTGTTCATGAGTTTTAAAGTTCTACAAAAAAGACGAATGCTTTTTGCTTGATGCTACACGAAAGTTGAATGCATTCATACCTTAATCAATTGGATTTGCCTGCACCCCTTCAAATGTCATTTTAATTGGCTTGATCGTCCCGTCTTCATAGAACTCCATCTCATCGATGCAAGTCACTCGATGATCTCTTCCTTCATTGGTGATAGGTCTGCGATGATACACCATATACCATTCATCAGTTCCAGGTTTTTGAATGACCGAGTTGTGACCCGCGCCTGTTGCTACCGTGGTGTCTGATTCCAGAATTGTCCCGATCCGGCGATAGGGTCCGGTTGCTTTATCTGCCATCGCATAGGCTACTTTGTAGGTATCATTTGTCCAACCACCTTCAGACCACATCAGGTAGTAGGTTCCGTTTCGGAGAAACATAAAAGGGCCTTCCACATAGCCTTCCGGGGTAATCTCGTGGAAAAGCTCTTCGTCTTCCCAAGGCTCAAACCCAGTGAAGTCGGCATTCAGCTTTCCGATATTGCAATGGCTCCAACCTCCGTAGAAAAAATAATGCGTTCCATCGGTGTCCTTGAAGACAAACTGATCTATCGGTTGAGCATCATTGTAAAACTCCGAAAGTAAAGGTTCGCCCAAAAGATCAATGAAAGGTCCTTCTGGCTTATCTGCGACAGCTACTCCAATTCCACCAAAGTGATTGATGTCATTGTTCGGATCCCAACCCGCGCGACTTGGTCGCTGGATATCATTTGCTGCGAAAAAGAGGTAATATTTCCCGTCTTTCTCGATCGCGGCTGGAGCCCACATGGCTTGGCGAGCCCATTTGATTGCTGCTGTATCGAGGATTCGATCATGCTTTTCCCAAGTAACCAAATCTTTGGATGAAAAAGCATCAAAGTGCAGCT
>CAYTXN010000677.1:0-1535 GCA_964441195.1 uncultured Limnohabitans sp. | reverse complement strand
CGGTAAAATCGGCTCGGTTGTCTCAAACTGAGCATGCCAATGCACGTAATCCAAGAAAACCCCATCTACATCATAATTGCGGAGGATCTCCTTCAATTCTTCAGACCGTGATTCCTTAAATCCAGGATGTGTCGGACATATTCCCATAAACCAATCTGCGGGAGGTGATTTTTCACCCTTCTCGTCAATTGGCCAAGCGTCAGTATGATCTGTCAAATATTCTTTTCCATTCAATGTCGCAAACTCAACAAAGACCTTCGCACCTTGCTTTTTGGAAATCTCATAAAATTCTCGATTGAGCGAGCCACTTCTTACAAAAACCGCATTCATTCCCAAGGAATCAAAGGAATAACCGGCCTTTAGCAAAGTGCCTGGATTTCCATAGACCCCTTTGATAAATTCTTCAGAAGGTTCCTGAGAAGGGGAAGTTTTACAGGAAAAAATGCTGAGAATCAGAAAACAAAAGAACGCATTTCTCATAGTATGCTGGGATTTTGGGAATAAGCAAAGGGTAAGTTAGGGAAGAAATACAAATTGGCTTGAAAATCCAAAACTCCGATCCATCAATGCCAAGTATGAGGAAATGAGCAAAGGATTACAAACATTAGGATGAAATTCAAATCAATCCATTCATTTCACGTAGATAAATATTATTTTTATACGTAACCCAATTTGACATGAGCACCAAACTCACTTTAAATCTCAACAAGGAAACCATCGAGGAAGCTAAGTCCTACGCAAAAACTCATCAAACGAGTGTTTCTAAATTGGTGGAAAACTACTTGAATTCCCTAACCAGCTCTTCCAAGAAAAGATCTGAAGTAAGCCCACTTGTAGAAAGTCTAACTGGTATCATCCCAAGTGATTATGACGAGAAAAAAGATTATAGGGACTTCATCGATCAAAAATACCGATAATGGAACGAGTTTTTGTCGATACAAATATTGTCATAGACCTTTTAGCCAAACGCGAACCATACTATAAGTGGGCTCAAGAACTATTCACTTTCGGAGATAGAAAAAAGCTCCAACTCTCTATTTCTGCACTGACATTTGCTAATGCCTATTATTCTATTTTAAGACATCACAAAGACATTGACGCCCGTAGGTTTTTATCAAAATTTAAAGTCTTGGTAAGTGTGCTTCCTGTGGATGACAAATGCATAGAACTCGCTTTAGCTTCTGATTTTGTAGATTTTGAAGATGGATTGCAATATTTTGTTGCTTTGGAAAACCAAGCGGAAGTGATTATCACCAGAAATAAAAAGGATTTTAAATCAGCTAAGATACCTGTGATGTCAGCTGAAGAATTCTTGTCTAATTGAATTTCATTTTTCTTAATCCAAAAAAAAATCAGAAAATTCATGAAATACCTCTACTTCATTTTAATTTCCTCCCTCCTAGCCTGCAACTCCAAGCCGACGACAGAAGATCAAGCTGAAAGTAAAATCCAAAAAGACAGCGTCTTTACCACTCCCCTCGGTAAGACCTATGAAATTCCTGTTCCTTCAGCAAAGCTTTTGGCACAATATGAAG
>CAYTXN010000676.1:0-1539 GCA_964441195.1 uncultured Limnohabitans sp. | reverse complement strand
GATTCAAAAAGTAACCCCAAAAATTCATGACTGAAAATAGAATATACAATTTGGAATGGTTGATCAGAATTAACTATCATCGTCTGTTATATATACGCTATATAGCTATAGAAAAATAATCTGATAACTATACTTAATAAGTTTAAGGCTGGGAAATGAACATGCAAAATGGAAATTACTTAAAAAGAGGGTTCATTTTGAAAAAAGCCGAAATTATTTGAAGAAAAAACTAAAAAAAGCCCAAAAAATTGAATTTTCGGGCTTAGAAATAGATTTATTCTGAAAATCAGGAAAGTGTTTCGGTTTCTTCAGGTACAATATCTTCTTGTTTGTCAGGAAAAAACCGGTTTTGATAAATTAGTATAATTGCTACTCCGATGAAAATAGAAGCATCTGCGATGTTGAAAATCGGCCATAACGCAGTATAACTTCCGCCCCATAGTGGCACCCATTCCGGAATATATCCCTCCCAAATATCAAAGTAAAACATATCTACTACCTGACCATGAAACCATGGAGTGGGTGCATTGTAAGGAGCATTACTCAGCCAAACTCCATAAAATACCGAGTCTACCAAGTTGCCAATAGCACCACCCAATATCATTGAAATACATACGATATAAACAGGATGATTTTTCTTTTCAATTATATAATAGAGGTAGTATCCAATCCCAACCATGGCTACCAAACGAAAAGAAGTAAGGATCATTTTACCATATTCTGAGCCCAATTCCATTCCGAAAGCCATGCCTGGATTCGTGGTATAATGCAGCTTAAACCAATCTCCAAAAATCGGAATCTGCCCCGGTGTACCAAAATCCATTTCAAAATGTACCAGCATTTTGACAATTTGGTCTATGGCAATCACCAGAAATGCGATCCCGAAATATTTCACGTAGTTGTTCATCTGATACAGGCTTAGGCCTTTTCTACTTTTACTGCTAACTCAAATTCATCCATGTCCAAAACTGTTCCGTCAGCGACTGCGCCAAGATCTAAAGTCACCGCCTGAGTTTCGGATTGAATATATTCTCCAAAAGATGAAACAGCAGCTTTTGCCAAGTCATTTTCATCAGACACAATGATCTTGATTTTATCCTGCACTTCCAATCCCATTTCTTTACGAAGATTCTGGATTCGATTAACCAAGTCACGAGCCACACCTTCCTGCTTCAACTCATCGGTCAAGGTCACATCCAAAGCTACAGTCACTCCTTGGTCAGAAGCAACGGACCAGCCTGGAATATCCTGAGACGTGATCAACACTTCTTCCAAAGTAAGTTCGATAGTTTCTCCCTCAACTTGAACTCCGATTTTACCTTCACGCTCGATCTGAGAGATTTCTTCCTGTCCCCAAGAGTTAATGGCGGCAACCACAAATCGCATTTTAGGCCCCAGTTTCTTACCCAAAAGCGGCAAGTTAGGTTTTACATTTTTCACCAAAATGCCCGAAGCATCATCCAAATACTCGATAGCCTTGATATTAACTTCGGATTTGATCAGTTCCTGCACATGCTCGATTTGAGCTTGGGTTTTCTT
>CAYTXN010000675.1:0-1562 GCA_964441195.1 uncultured Limnohabitans sp. | reverse complement strand
AAACTGGATTGAAACATGGCCTGAAACAGATCCTCTCACCATAGAACTTTATGCAAAAGTGCTCTTGCGTAAACCTTCTGAAAAAGAGCTTGCTCTTGCAAAAAAGGTTTTTGGAGAAAAGCCAGAGACAGCCGAAGTTCAAGATTTTCTTTGGGCCATCTTACTCTTACCAGAGTTTCAAATGATTTATTGATCGCTATGAAATACTACCAAAGTCGCCGAGATTTCCTGAAAAAAACCAGCGCAGCAACCCTAGCGACCATGGGGATGGGAGCGCCATTGGCAGGCTTGCTTTCCTCCTGCGAAAGCAAAATCCCATCAACCGCAGACTCGGTAATCCTACTTTTCATGGCTGGAGGAATGGCTCATACGGAGACTTTTGATCCTAAGAAATACACGCCTTTCCGCAAGGGAATGGAAGCAAACGAAGTCCTGAGCACTTTCCCTTCGATTCCCACCAAACTGGACGGTATTTTCTTTTCCGAAGGTCTGGAAAATATCGCTTCGGTCATGGACAAAGGAACCTTGATCCGCTCCTATCAAGCTGCGGACTTGGGACATATCCTCCACACTCGCCATCAATACCATTTTCACACCTGTTATGAGCCACCCCAATCGGTCGTAGTTCCGCATTTGGGAAGCTGGATTGCAAAAGAAAAAGGCCCTTTGAATCCTGTCATTCCTCCTTTTATCAATATCGGCCAGCGATTTACAGTGGGTGAAGGCGAGGAATTGAAAGCTTTTCATAGCGCGGGATTTTTGGGGTCTGAGTTTGGACCTTTCCTGATTCCTGATCCGACGGCTGGTTTGGATGCTGTTAGACCTCCGGTTGGGATGGATTCCAAGCGATTTGAGTCGAGGAATCAACTGTACAAGGATTTAATCTCTGCAGGCCCGATGGGAGAATTTGGTTCGGATTATCAGAAAGAATCCCTGAAACAATCCATGGAGCAAGCTTACATACTGTTGAATTCACCGGAAGCAAAAGCTTTTGATCTCAGCCTGGAGCCGAAGGAAACCTATGAAAAATATGATACAGGAGGACGATTTGGGTTGGGATGCCTGTTAGCTCGAAGATTAGTCGATCAAGGGGCGAGATATATCACCGTCACGACAGAATATGAACCATTTTTTGGTTGGGACACCCATGACAATGGCCACACCCGACTCAAAGACATGAAGAAAATGATCGATTCACCAATTGCCCAGCTGATAAAAGATCTGGATCAAAGTGGAAAGTTGGACCGGACGATGGTCATCGTAGCAAGCGAATTCAGTCGGGATATGCTGACCGAAGGACGACCTGATTTGAAGGTCCTTGACCAAGTGGAGGTACCGGATATCATTGAAGACATGAAAAACTATGGGATGCACCGTCATTTTACCGATGGTTGTTCGGTTTTAATGTTTGGCGGAGGAATCAAGCGGGGTCATGTCTTTGGCAAAACCGCCAATGAAAGACCTTGCAAAACGATCGAAAACCCCATCAAAATCGACAGCATTCACCAAACCATTTATCATGCATTGGGAATACCTGCTGATAAGAATTATGAGATTGAGCA
>CAYTXN010000674.1:0-1565 GCA_964441195.1 uncultured Limnohabitans sp. | reverse complement strand
CCCTGGATGTAGCCCAGTTCCATTCCTTCCAATTCAGGAAGGTGTCTCAATACATTTGCCATAATTGTGTGTTGTTTTTAGGGTTTTTATAAGATTCCAGATTCGATGAAAGATCACTACAAACGCTACCATACCAAGTGGGTGCATAGACCAAGATGCCTGAAATTCTCCATGTACCAAGAGATTCATCGACCTGCCTAATCCACAACCCGGACACCAGTCAAAGCCAAGTTGGCTGAGCGGACATAAGCTCAGGTGGCTTTCTGAATGGGGCTCAAGCATCAAGATAGCGATCAAGCTTCCGATCCAAAAGACCAACTCCAGCGGGAACCGATTAATATATGCGGTGATCTGCTTCATGCCACTCAAAGTACGAAAAAGGTGCCATCTGGCAAATGTGGTCTTAAAACGCTGAATTCCGCACTCGTGTAAATTGACTGCGTGATTAGCGAACAAAAAAGTGTTCGATTACGAACGGGAAAGCTCAGGAAGTTGGATTCTCATCAACTTTCCAAATTGTTGCATTTGCTGTTGATCAAAGGTCCTTTTTAAACCGGAGTAGCTCTTTTTCCCTCCGTAATTCTTCATACCATTGAGTTTGAAAACCAATCCAAGCAAATCACCTTGAATCCTTTTATTTGATTGGAGATTGAGGGCTTTGGAGGCTTCTTTGCCAAGGAAAAATGAAACAATACCTTCCACTTGATCCGAAAGAATCGGGTCGGGGATGGATTTTTGGTAAAAATTCAAAAGTGCCCTAGTCAATTTTTGTCCTGCTTCGGAAGCTCGCATATGCCTTCTTCGAATATGTTTGTCCAATTCAAATGCTTCCTTAGCCGTCTCAGGCCAGAAACTGACTTCGATTCCCATCAATTCTCCAATCCATTTCCAATAGGCCAAGACAGTTCTATGTTCTTCTTCGCTAACTGGAATTCCTAGCTTCAATAATCCTCTCATTACGATTTGACTAAAAGCGAGATTTGTCCCCAGCATATCTTCCTGATTGATAGGATTACCAAAAGTGGAATTCCAGTCTTTCGCATATTTCTGAATGAAAAACCGACTAAATGCGTGAATGAGTCGCACTTTTGCACAGACTAGAAAAGCGCATTTATCAGTGATGAAGGCACCCGGTTTGAAGATTTCCATTACAAAGCTGCCAGTTTCACCAAGGCGCTCCCCTATCGAATCAATAATCCTTTTTGATCTCACCAACACTTCAGCTCCATCTGCGAATGCGTAGCAATAAGGCAGAGAATAAAAGCCAAGCATCGCGGTGTACATGTCTCCATTTTTTTCAAAAAAATGTTGGCCACGTTCCAGTGTGATTGCCTCGAAAGAAGTTTCCTTTTTCTTGTAGAATTCAAAAAAGCGAATCACTTCAGAAGAAAAATCCTGAGGTAATTCATTAGGGATAACTTGCCAAGAGTTGATCAATTTGATTAAATCCTCCGACTGAATCAAACTCAAAACGGCTTTATCCGAGAGTTCATCCTGTCTAAGTCGGAGTTCGTCAAATAAAGAATCAGTATATAGATGTAATTTACTCACGCCATTCTAACCTC
>CAYTXN010000673.1:0-1566 GCA_964441195.1 uncultured Limnohabitans sp. | reverse complement strand
ATATGAAGAAGGTAAAAATCTCCAATCCGGTCTTTGTGCTGGATGAGATTGATAAACTTTCTTCGGATTTTAGAGGCGATCCATCTTCGGCTTTTCTTGAAGTATTGGATCCGGAGCAAAACTTCGCTTTCCTCGACAATTACCTGGAAGTAGAATATGATTTGAGTAAGGTACTATTCATTGCAACTGCGAACTCACTGGATACCATTCAGCCTGCTTTGCGGGATAGAATGGAAATCATCGAGGTGACTGGATACACCCAAGAGGAAAAGCTCGAAATCGCCAAAAGACACCTAGTTCCAAAACAACGGAAAGAGCATGGCTTGAAAGCTAAAGATATCTCCTTTGATAAAGCTGCTTTGGCTAAGATAATAGAGGATTATACCCGTGAATCAGGCGTAAGAAGCCTCGAAAGGGCAATTGGAAAAGTGGTGCGGAATATCGCCAAATCCATTGCAATGGAGGAGGAATATGATCACAAGATCAATCCGGCCGCTGTTCGAAGAATTTTGGGTTCAGAGATTTTCGACAAGGAAACTTATCAGGATAATAGCATTGCAGGAGTGGTGACAGGACTGGCTTGGACAAGTGTGGGTGGAGAAATTCTCTTTATCGAATCAAGTTTGAGCAGAGGAAAGGGTAAATTGACGCTTTCAGGTCAACTTGGCGAAGTGATGAAAGAGTCTGCGATGACAGCGCTTTCTTACTTGAAATCAAAGGCGGAAACACTCGGCATTGATCACCGAGTTTTTGACCAGTATGATCTCCATATCCACGTTCCGGCAGGAGCTGTTCCAAAGGATGGACCATCTGCTGGAATTACCATGCTGACTGCTATGGCTTCTGTCTATACTCAGCGAAAAGTGAAAGCCAAAACAGCAATGACCGGTGAGATTAGCTTGATTGGAAAAGTAATGCCAGTCGGAGGAATCAAGGAGAAAATTCTGGCAGCCAAAAGAGCCGGAATCAAAGAAATTATCCTTTGTAGGAAAAATCTCAGGGATATAGAAGAGATAGATCAGCAATACGTTAAGGGCATCGAGTTTCATTTCGTGGATCGAGTATCTGAGGTTTTGGATATCGCCCTCACTCAAAGCAAAGTGGACAAGCCACTTAAGTTCACTTTCTCGGCTGAGTCTAAATCAGCTCAAGAATAATCTTAAGGACTTCCTTTAATAAAGGGGAGTCTTTTTAATCTTTTGGAAACGAAATCAGTTTCAATACCAACACCACTAGGACTACCATGAATCAAATCGAATCACTTACTCCAAGGCAAATCGTCGCAGAGCTTGACAAATACATTATTGGCCAAAAAGACGCCAAGCGAAATGTAGCGATTGCTCTTCGTAATCGTATCCGTCGCATGATGGTGAAGACGGATATTCAAAAGGATATTGTACCCAACAACATTTTACTTATCGGTAGTACCGGAGTTGGAAAAACTGAAATCGCTCGTCGTCTGGCAAATATTGCGCAGGCTCCATTTACAAAAGTTGAAGCATCAAAATTCACTGAAGTAGGTTATGTAGGTCGTGATGTGGAGAGCATGGTTCGTGACCTGATGGA
>CAYTXN010000672.1:0-1571 GCA_964441195.1 uncultured Limnohabitans sp. | reverse complement strand
TGCTTTCCTATTTTCCCGCGGAGAAGCTTACCGAAGGAATCATCAATATGCATGGCTACGATCAGCTTCGCAGAGATCAGCCGGAGCATGCCATGATTTTATTCCAGCATAATCTTGCTCGCTTTCCCAAATCCGCCAATGTGTATGATAGTGTGGGTGATTGCTTAGTCTCCATGGGTAAAGTAAAGGATGCTATTCCTTATTTTGAGAAAGCTGTAAGCATGGGTAAAGTGAGTAAACACCGTGATTTGGAGCTTTTCAAAAAGAACTTGGCTAATTCTAAAGGTGAAAAGTGAGGTTTCAATCGTTTCTTTCTCAACACACCAACTTAAACCCATACCCCCTCACATTCAGGATCTGGATATTCGGTCCGTGCTGTAGTAATTCGGATTTGAGACATATGGATTGACTTTAGATAAAAATCATTTTTGGAAAGTTTCCTTTTATTGCAACCTTTTCTATCTTTAACAAGTATTTATCAATGTTCATTTGATGGTAAAAAAGTTTGAAATCAAGTTATTGGACGAAGCTTTCGAATTCATTAAAATCCAAAACGTAAAAGTTCAGGACAAAATATTCTACAATATTCGAAAAGCTCAAATCCTGAATGATCCCAAACTTTTCAAAAAGCTCAATCAAAACATTTGGGAGTTCCGAACCCAATTTGCAGGACTTCAATACCGGCTTCTCGCTTTTTGGGACAAAGAAAACAACGAAATGACTTTGGTGTGCGGAACTCATGGTTTTGTCAAAAAAACCGATAAGATAAGTCCGAGGGAGATCGAAAAAGCGGAACAGATAAGAATAGAATATTTTCACAAAAAAAATAAAGGAAGATGAAATCATATAGTCTTGATGAAGCCCAAGATTTGCTTATTGGTAAGGTTGGAACGCCAAGAAGAGATCAATTTGAATTTGAGCTGAAGCTTGAACTAATCGGTGAAATGATCAAGACCGCCCGAAAGGAACGTCAACTGACTCAGGAACAACTTGGAGAACTTATAGGGGTTCAGAAATCCCAGATCTCCAAACTTGAAAGCAACACAAAGAACGTAACCATCGAAACAATTTTGAAAGTATTTGAAGCGCTAAAAGCTAAAGTCAACTTCAAGGTTGAGCTAATGGACAACGAGGTGAAGATCGCATAGAAAAAGTTTGGGATCTGCTTTTCCAGAATTCGCAATTCGAAATTGTAACTTCGAATTTTTAACAACAGGATTTGTAATCAGGAACTCTCAACACACCAGCTTAAACCCATACCCCCTCACATTCAGGATCTGAATCTTCGGGTCATCCTGAAGTTTTTTTCGGAGCTTGGTAATAAAGACGTCCATACTTCGGGCATTGAAAAAGTCGTCCGAACCCCAAATTTGATTCAGAATCTTCGTTCTGTCGGTGATGTCATTCGCATTTTCCAACAGGATTTGAAGTAGTTGCGATTCTCGAGAGGTAAGTGGTTGTTCTGTTTCTCCAAGTTTGAGTAATTGCCGGGTTGGATGAAACTCATATTTACCCAAAGTAATCCAGTCGCTTTGGCTTTGGCGAACACGGATTTTATCCAATTGAGCCTT
>CAYTXN010000671.1:0-1571 GCA_964441195.1 uncultured Limnohabitans sp. | reverse complement strand
CGATTTTGGATGGACAGTTTGGAGTAGCGGAAAATGGGGCAATTTGGTTGGAAGATTCCAATCTTGGACTTCGAGCTTTGCCATTTATCACCGAGCATTTGGTCATTGTATTGGATCGACAAAAACTTGTCGAAACTATGCATCAAGGATATGATTTAATCGGAGATGCAAAATCCGGTTTTGGGCTTTTCATAGCCGGTCCGTCCAAAACAGCGGATATTGAGCAATCACTTGTGATCGGAGCTCATGGAGCTAAAAGCTTGAGGGTTGTTTTAATTTGAGATATTTTTGCCCGAATTTTGATTACCTTAAAATAAATTCTAAAGTCATGAGAGAAATTACTGTTCAAATTCCTGAAGAAAAGCTTGCCCTTTTTATCGAATTAATGGGAGAAATGGGGTTCACCTATGATTTGAATACCGAAATACCTTTGGAGCATCAAATCGAAGTTTTAGATAGAATAAAAAATTCAAAGCGTGAAAATGCAATTCCCATTGATACATTTTTTGAAAATTTAAATGAAAAGCTCAAGCAAAAAACTTTTTGAAGTAATCATCAGCGAGGAAGCTGCACTTGACATTGAAGACGCTGCTTTTTACTACGAAAACAAATCAAGCGGATTGGGATTTCGATTTTCAAACGAATTGAAATCTCATTTGGAAGGGTTGAAATTCAATCCGTTTTTCCAGGTTAGATACAATAATGTTCGGTGTCTCCCAATGAAAAACTTTCCTTTTATGGTTCATTTTACAGTGGAAGAATTAGAGAATATCGTCAATATTAGAGCAGTATTCCACACTAGCCTAGATCCGAAAATTTGGAAGCAAAGATGAATCTTGATGTTATTTTTCTATGCCATTGAATGAACCGCAATTCTGTTCCCTTCAGAATCCAGAAATACACCCATATATCCAATATCAGGAGCAATCATTCGCTTAGGGATTTGCACCTCGCCTCCAGCTTCTTTTACTCGGTTCAGTTCCACTTCACAGTCTTCTGAGGAAAAGTAAATGAGAGTTCCCGCCAATCTCGACGTTTGATAAAAGTCTTTGTGAAATACAAGGCTTCCTCCCGCCCCACCTTTACTCATATCCCATGGAAACCACGCCATCTTGAAGTCACCCATATCCTGTTTGTCTAATTTGCAGTCAAACACTTTTTGATAAAACTCGATCGCTCGGTCAATATCCGATACCGGAATCTCGAACCAACCTACTGTTACTGATTTCATAGCGAGTGGATTATTGGTTATTGGTTATTTGAAATTCGACATTCGACATTCAATATTTAGTGTTCGATATTCGATATTATAATATTGAATATCGAATTCTGAATATTGAATAATGAAGGCTAGGTTCTAATTAGTTTAATCGGATACGTTTTTCCTGCATTCCACTGACAGACATAGATATTTTCGTCTTGATCGATACACACATCGTGGCAATGCTTGAAAATCGGCTCTTTCTGAACCATCAATTGAAGTTCACCATTTCGATATTCAGGGACTGTTCCTCCTGGATTGGAAACAACCTTATTGTCTTTATCCAGAATAGTAACAAAGCCCGAATTAT
>CAYTXN010000670.1:0-1579 GCA_964441195.1 uncultured Limnohabitans sp. | reverse complement strand
ATGGCTATGTCCCAATTTGCCTATGGTCAAATGAGTTTATATGCTCAAAAAGGTCAGGAGTTGCCTTTTGAAGGAGGATTTGATCTGAATGGGAACCTTACTAAAGACCCAAAAGTAATCCTCGAAAATCACCTTGCCTTACCGATGGGTCTGTGGAAGGGAGCAGGACTCTCTTTAATCTTGGACCTGTTGGCGACTGTTCTTTCAGGAGGCAATTCTACGCATGAAGTGGATCACAATGGCGATGAGTATGGGCTTTCACAGGTTTTTCTGTGCTTTGACCCGGTCAAGTTGGAATTGATGGATTGGATAGAGTCCAAGACCGAAAGCGTACTTAATAATCTTAAAAATTCTGCCGTTTTTGAAGGGGAAGGTGTTCGGTTTCCCGGAGAAAAAGTCCTGGAAACCCGAGCTAAAAACCTAAAAAATGGAATTCCTGTGGCGGAGTCCACTTGGGGAAAAATCCTTAAACACTTAAAGAAATGAACATTGGAATAATCGGAACTGGATCCATTACGGGAAAGCATGCGCAAGCAATTGCAGAAATTGAAGGAGCGGTATTGGTTGCTTTGTACAATCCCAATCCCGAAAGTGCTGCAAAAGCAAAAGCTCAATTTGGGCTTCCTGTTTTCACTGATTTGAGTGAATTTTTGAATGTTCCCGATCTGGAAATCGTCTGTGTCTGCACGCCAAGTGGGATGCATTTAGAACCGGCTTTAGCAACTGCAAAAGCAGGAAAACACCTGATGATCGAAAAGCCAATTGAAATCAATCTCGAGCGAACCGACGAATTGATCGCAGCCTGTGTCGAAAGTGGAGTAAAGCTCGCGGTGATTTTCCAAAACCGATTTACTGAAGATTACCAAAAACTGAAAAGAGCTGTGTCTGAAGGTATTTTTGGACGACTTCTCATGGGCAATGCCTATGTGAATTGGTTTAGAGACTCTGCCTACTATTCTACGAGCAATTGGAAAGGAACTCTGGAAGCTGACGGTGGAGGAGCTTTGATTAACCAAGGGATTCACACAATAGACTTGCTTTTGGATCTAATGGGCGATGTGAAAAGTGTCTTTGGACAAGTTCAGACGACTTTGTATCCAATAGAAGGCGAAGATTTGGGAGCTGCCATTGTCAATTTCAAAAATGGAGCTTTGGGAAATATTACTTCCGCCACGGCACTTTATCCAGGATATCCTGAGCGAATCGAAATTTTTGGCACAGAAGGAAGTGCCATTCTGGAGGCTGGAAAACTGACTCAGTGGAATGTCAAAGGAAGTTCTGAATCTATCAAATCAGCCGAAAATGTTGGAGGATCGGGAGCTTCCGACCCAACAGCAATCGGTCATCAATTACACTTGGAACAGTGGAAGTTATTCATCAAATCGATAGAAGAAGATTTGACACCTGTTGTGGATGGAAAAACTGCACGAAAATCAGTTGAACTGATCCGAGCAATCTATTTTTCTTCCAAGGATGGAAAGTTGGTGGAGTTTCCTTTTTTGGATAAAAATTGAAAAAGAGATATTCTGATTCATAAAAACATCCTTTCATCGAGCTTTTTAAATCGATTCCGTAATTT
>CAYTXN010000669.1:0-1586 GCA_964441195.1 uncultured Limnohabitans sp. | reverse complement strand
TCTCGTCCAAAATTGATACTGGCGGGAGGACACCAAATGCATCAGCGGAAAGGTAAATAATCTTTTCAGCGTGGCCTGCTTTGGACGGAAGAACTATTTTGTTGATATGAAAAATCGGGTAGGAGACTCGGGAATTTTCTGTGATAGAGTGGTCAGTAAAATCTACCTCACCATACTCATTTACCACAACATTCTCAAGCAAGGCATTCCGCTGAATAGCGCGGTAGATATCAGGTTCTTTATCCTCAGCCAGGTCAATCACTTTAGCATAGCAGCCGCCTTCGTAATTGAAAACTCCATGCTCGTCCCAGCCATGCTCATCGTCACCGATTAGATATCGCTTGGGATCAGCAGAAAGGGTGGTTTTGCCCGTACCGGAAAGACCAAAAAATAAAGCCACATCTCCATCTTCCCCTACGTTTGCAGAGCAATGCATGGAAGCAATGCCACGCAAAGGCAAATAGTAGTTCATCATGGAAAACATCCCTTTTTTCATTTCACCTCCATACCAAGTACCTCCGATAATCTGAATTCGTTCTGTCAAATTGAAAACGACAAAGTTTTCTGAATTTAAGCCATGGGCTTTCCAATTGAAATTGGTGATTTTGGAACCATTCATGACGATAAAATCCGGCTTCCCGAAATTTTCCAATTCGTAATGTGACGGTCTGATAAACATATTTGTAACAAAATGTGCTTGCCAAGCTACTTCCATTACAAATCGAACCTTAAGCCGAGTGTCTGAATTAGTTCCGCAAAATGCATCTACAACAAATAGCTTTTTCGAAGCTGAAAGCTGTTCCAGGACCAAATCTTTCAAATCGTCGTAGACTTCTTGCGTTGTGGGCACATTCACTTTTCCATCCCAATGGATAGTGTCCTTAGTAATCTCATCCAAGACGATAAACCGATCTTTTGGAGATCTACCTGTGAATTCGCCAGTTTTTACAGCAACTGCACCAAGTGAAGTGTTGGCGCCTTTTTCATACCCTTTACATTTTGAAGACATTTCGGCCCGGTACAATTCTTCATAACTAGGATTGTATGACACTTCCTGATATCCAGTAATCCCTAATTCATGGAGTTCTTGGATGACTCTAATGTTTTTCATTCTTGGTAAAGTTTAGAATTCGTTTCCTTCAATTTCAAAGGTGAAGATTTCCGATTTCCAAATGGATGATTTTACTCATGTTTGGCGAGGTGAAAACTCAGAAATTCAAAGTGATTGATTACTTCCCGATACAAAACTTCGAAAAAATATTCGCCAGCAAATCATCGGTCGTCACTTCACCGGTAATCTCCCCAAGGTAGTGCAGGGATCTTCGGATGTCCATAGCCACAAAATCATTGGTTACTTCATTGTCCAATCCTGTCAAAATATCAAGCAGCGATTCTCTCGTTTTGGTCAAAGAATCATAATGCCGCACATTCGTCACAATAGTATTTCCAGTTCGGAATTTGTCCATGTTGACTAACTCCAAAACCCGCGATTTGAGCACTTCCAAGTTTTCTTTTTTGCCTGCGGAAATGAAAATCGTATCTGGATGATGAGTCTTTAACTCGTTGATAATATTTTCTTTAGCCTT
>CAYTXN010000668.1:0-1587 GCA_964441195.1 uncultured Limnohabitans sp. | reverse complement strand
GATCCAACTGAAGCATGATCATCGACATGATGATGGGTCTGAGGATCAGGTGACTCAATACGGAGGAAAAGCCAGTAATACAGGTTCTGAAAGCACTCAATTCTTCCCAGCAGATCAGTTTACTGCAAACTTGCTTCCTGCGGCTGTGGGAAATGTCTGGTGGATTAATGTCGATGAGACATCCTTCACGTATAATCTGCGAAGATTGGGGTCCAATACCCATTTCTCCGTCAGATTTGATTTGACCAATCCAGTCGAAACACCAGCTGCGCCTTGGGGCTGGGAGGATTAATAAATCCCCAAATTCCTAATTTGGAAACTATTTGATTCTAGCTAAATGGCACACAATCATAGCCACGATCATTCAAGTAAGAACTTAAAGACCGCCTTTTTTCTAAATCTTGGGTTCACCATTTTTGAGTTGATCGGTGGCTATTATGTCAATAGTGTCGCCATCATTTCTGATGCGATTCATGACCTCGGAGACAGCCTTTCTTTGGGGACTTCCTGGTACTTGGACGTTAAATCCAAGCAATCTCCAACCAAAGCCTTTTCTTTCGGCTATCGGCGGTTTTCACTTTTAGGAGCCCTGATTAATAGTATCGTACTAATTGCTGGATCCATCTATGTCATCAAGGAAGCCATAGGCAGAATTCTAAATCCTGAATCGTCCAACGCAACAGGGATGCTACTTTTCGCCATAATCGGCGTGGCAGTAAATGGCTATGCAGCTTGGAAACTGAGCAAGGGAAAGACCCTGAATGAGCGTGTGATTTCTTGGCATCTCATGGAAGATGTCTTAGGTTGGGTGGCTATTTTGATTGTTTCGATCGTGCTGCTGTTTAAAGATATCCAGTATTTGGATCCAGCTTTATCGCTACTGATTACGATTTATATCCTTTGGAATGTGGTCACGCGATTGAAAGAAACGCTCGTCATTTTTTTACAGGGCGAGCCAACTGATGTTGATCGAGCAGAAATTGAAGCGGAGATTTTGAAAATCAAAAATGTCGAATCCATACATCATACGCACATTTGGTCGCTTGATGGGGAGCATCATGTGTTCACCACTCACCTGAAACTTGGACCTATTCAAGACTTGAATGAAATGCTTTCGATCAAAAATCAGTTGAAAGAAATCATGAAAAAGTATCCTTTTGAACACTATACGATCGAGACTGAGATTGACGCGGAGAGGTGTGGACTTGAGGAACACGAAAATAAAGATCAGGATTAACCATTTGGCTGAAAAATCAAAAGGAAGAAAATATCTAAAATCAACTGGAAATGCAGGAATTTATCGAATTATGGAAAGAAGGCAGGACTCGTTTTACTAAGCTGTTGGACGTGGCCCAAGAAGCCGATTTACCCAAAAAGAATGGTGGAAGTCCTAATTCAGCAGGATTTCTGATTCGCCATATTGCGGAGGTTGAGTTACTTTTTGCTAAAAATGTCTTTGGCTTATCAGAAGTAAAAATCGTTGCCAAGACGCTCATCGCAGGAAGAGATACCGGTGAGTGGACCAATTTGGATGAGCTCAAAGAAATCGCAAATTATGCAGCCGAAACGCTCGAAAAGGCAATTTTA
>CAYTXN010000667.1:0-1590 GCA_964441195.1 uncultured Limnohabitans sp. | reverse complement strand
TTTGTCAAAAATGTGCATCGAACCGCCTTTTCCTTTAGTGGTACCGGTAGCTTTTCCAAATAATTCCGCCATCACTGCACCTGGATCCGTTCCCAATCCTAGTGGATGTGCGTGACATCTGTAGGCAGTGATCCATTTATCATCTTTTGTCAATGCACTGATCGAACCGGAAGCACAGGCTTCCTGACCAATGTAAAGGTGACAGAATCCACGGATTTTTTGCTGACCATAAAGTTGCCCGGCTTTCTCCTCAAACCTCCTCATTAAGAGCATACTCTCGTACCAGAAAGTGTAGGTCTCCGTTGAATATTTTACTTTGGACTTGGTCGCTGCAGTTTTCTTTGCCATATCGTACTGATCAAAATATGCTATTTTAGGCCTCAAATATAGCAATCCCGACCTAAAAATCAGGTAGCCACTTAAATAATTCCCTCCCGCATGAATCTGGAGTCTATCGATTTAATCCAGTTTAAAAATCACCTCAAAACGTCTTTGAAGTTTAGCTCAGAGTTGAATTGTATCATGGGCTTGAATGGGAGCGGAAAAACTAACATTCTCGATGCAATTCATTACTTGTCACTGACCAAAAGTGCGGTGCAAAGTAGCGACACTTTAAACATTTCTCATGGACAGGATTTCTTTGCGGTCAAAGGAAACCTTCAAATCGAAGAAAAACCGCTGGAGGTTCGTTGCACTTTTGAAGTGGGGAAGAAGAAACTAATCTATCAAAACGGCAAAGCGCTAGACAAAACCAGTGAGCATGTTGGATTGATTCCGTTGGTCTTGATCGCTCCGGATGATACGGAATTGATTAAAGGTGGAAGTGAAGGCAGACGGAAGTTTTTTGACGGATTAATCTCTCAGCTCGATCATCCTTATTTGGATCAATTGATCCGCTATCATCATTTCCTAAAGCAGCGCAATGCTTTGCTCAAGCAATTTGCAGAGACGGGAAGAAGGGATTTGACTCTACTTGGAAGCTATGACCAAGAGCTCATTCGCCTGAGTATGATTTTGGCAAAAAGAAGAGCGGAGTTACTTGAGCAAATGGCGCTCATGCTTCAGGGTCATTATTCCGAAATATCCAGTGGTAAGGAGGTCGTGTCGGTCAATTATGAGACTGAGGCGTTGAGACCTGATTTTCCGGCATATTTTCTTAGCCTGCGGCAAAAAGACTTGGCCACCAAAAACAGCAATGCTGGAATTCACAAAGATGACTATGACTTTCTGATCGGTGAACACCCGATCCGAAAGATTGGAAGCCAAGGACAGCAGAAGTCATTTATAATAGCTCTGAAGCTGGCTCAGTTTCAGATTTTCGAAGAGGCTAAAGGTGAAAAACCACTCCTTTTATTGGATGACATCTTTGATAAGCTGGACGATGAGCGAATCGCCAAATTGATGGAATTGATCTCAAAAGGGACTTTTGGACAGATTTTCCTAACGGATGCCAGACCTGAGCGATCCAAGTCGATTTTGGGAAATCTGGATGCTGAGGTGAAGTTTTTTGAGGTGGAAAAGGGGGAGGTGAAAAAATAAAAAAGAGGCCGAAGCCTCTTTTATTTATTTCCACAAATCGGCTGGATAATC
>CAYTXN010000666.1:0-1591 GCA_964441195.1 uncultured Limnohabitans sp. | reverse complement strand
CCTTCTTTTTTCTTAATTCAAGCTGTTCGGAAGGAGTAATTTTATAATTATTCCTTAGGGTTCGAATTCTTATAAAATCCTCCTCGTTTAGGATATGAACCAATGTGTTTTTCCAAGGATAAAATACCCAAGTTCCATAAAAATCTCTCGCCTTATCTTTAAAAAAAATCGCTAATCTGCAATTTAATTCCTCTATAGTAAGCTGAATTTCAGGATTGTCAGCTTTAATCAAATCGATCACTTGGCTATCGATTTGATCGATAGTATGGGTGTAATCGCTTACGCGAAGCTCTTGTATAACTACCCAATCACCTTCGTTAATCGGATAAAGAATGATGGGATTGATTTGATCTTTGATATCAAATCTTGATTTTGTAAGCATTGTAAAACTTCCAGGTGATAAAGCGAAGTAAAGTTAGTTCTTTCAGCCAAAAGACAAATTATTCACTAGATTTTTTTTAATCAAAGAAGAGTTTAAATGTGCATCAACAAAAACAAAAAAGTTGAGTAATATTTATTACTTGTTTTTTAACATAAAATCAGATTATTTGGCACCTTGTAACCAACCTTTTTTTTGTAATCTTAAATGGAAAATCAGCCCGAAGAAAAAATCAAAATCCTCTACGTGGACGATGAAGAGAATAATCTTCAAGCTTTTAAAGCTACTTTCCGGAGGGATTACAAAATTTTTCTTGCAATTTCTGCAAAGGAAGGGGAGGATATCCTTGACAAAGAAGAGATCGATCTAATAATTACCGATCAACGGATGCCGGAAAAAACTGGCGTAGAATTTCTGGAAAGTATAATACCTACTTATCCAAAACCCATCCGCCTTTTACTGACAGGATATACTGACATCCAAGCAGTAATTGACGCTATCAATAAAGGTCAGGTTTATCACTATCTCACCAAACCTTGGGAGGAAGATTATTTGAGAACCGTGATCAAAAATGCTTTTGAGGTTTACTCTTTACGAAGAGAAAACGAACGGCTAACTGAGGCACTGCTCAAAGCCAATGAACAACTTGAATTCTTGCTTCGTCAAAATCTCCTTTCCTGATCAATAGCGGGCTGCCAATAAAAGTTGTAATTCCTTGTGATTTAATCCAAATTTTCGAGCCAGAAAAGCATTGGTGAGACTACCTCTGTAAGTGTAAACTCCTCGTAGGAACCACTTGTAATTGAAAATCATCTCCTCAGCTCCTCCCAAATCCGCCATTTGTAAAATAAGTGGTGTAAAAATATTGCTAAGTGAATAGGAAGCGGTCCTCGCTACTCGAGATGCGATATTAGGGACACAATAATGAATGATATCGTGAACCAAATAAGCAGGTTCATCATGCGTAGTCATTCGTGCCGTCTCAAAACATCCCCCCTGATCTATCCCTACATCTATGATAATGCTGCCATGGATCATGTTAGCAACCATTTCTTCGGTAACCACAATTTTATTTCTACCCTTTTCTGCACGGAGTGCACCAATTACTACATCAGCTTCAGCTAAAGCTTGGCCTAAACTGAAATTATCGATGGTAGAAGTGTAGATCTGCTGACCCAGTAATTGCTTGATTCTACGAAGCTTGTAAATATG
>CAYTXN010000665.1:0-1591 GCA_964441195.1 uncultured Limnohabitans sp. | reverse complement strand
TCTCCTGCCCAATTTCTCAGGCTCTCTTTCTCTCTTACAACATTTCAAAGAACTTTATCTCAATCTTTACTGAGAATTGTGAAACCCTTGTTTCAAATGCGAGTGCAAAGATCGGCTTTTGTTTTGTTTTTACAATACCAAAAAGGAAAATATCTGAATTTTTCCTTCTCTTTTTTCTCGCATTTCAAATTTTCCCGGAGACGTATTCTCGAATGGGAGTGCAAACATAGAAGAGTGAATTTGATTACACAAGTCTTTGTAAAACAAAAATTGCAAACTTTTTTGAGAAGCCTCTTTATCCTTTCAAAATCAGGACTTTGATTTTTTAAATAAAGGGACAGTGCTGCATGGCTCACCGAACATAAGTGACCTTGCAACTGGTTGTAAGGCTGATATCATCCTGCCATAAGCAAAAAGTGGAATTGGAAAATTACTGCAACCTTTAATGACTACAGGACGATCTTTGAAATTTTCCAAGTCAAAATTTGAAATAACATTTTCGGAAATCATAATTTCAAGTGCATCCAAATCGCCAATTGCATATCCCTTTGATACAGATTGTAAATAAGTGCAAATTAACATGAATGCCCAAGTAGGGACAATTGCATCTGCAGAGCAAGTAATCGCCACCCATTTATCCCGATAAGTCTCCCAATCAACTTCCTTTAATGCTCTCCTGAAATCCTGCTCTTTCAGAATCAATTCTTGCCAAAGAAATGGCTTCAAGTCAAAAATAACACGCTCCTCTTGAGGATAAATATCCTCGAGATTTAAGGAAATGATCGAACTGGACGAGACTCTGTTGATAATATCACTCATAAACTGAGAAGCGGATTCTTTTTAGAATGTAAAGCTTTAAACTCTTTTAGATAGTTTGGAACGAAATAGGCGATGTCGGCAAAATCCTGATTTTGAAATTTACCCCAAGCCAACTTACCCAAATGGGCAGCCGAAAATGTTAAATCCGAAACGAATTGAGCATTTTCACTTTGGACATATGCTTTTACTTTTTCCAGAGCATCGCCGACAAAATAAACCCTCCCTTTTTCTAAAAAGTTCTGAAAAGCTCCTTCTTCCAGAATCTCTGAATCAAGCTTAGAAACAGAAATAAAATTGGAATCAAAAACCTCTCGGTAAACTTCCATCCTTCTAGCGTCTAAAACAGGAATGATCAACTCACCTTCGTCGGCAACCACAGCGCTTGCCAAGGCCTGAAGTGTGTTAATTGAAATTAATGGAAGATTGAGTCCAAAGGCTAAACCTTTTGCTGTGGAGACGCCAATGCGTAACCCTGTGTAAGATCCCGGCCCCTCCGAAACTGCAATCGCATCCAAATCACTCAACCCCAAACCTGCCTTCCCAACAACATCAACCACCAATTGCATCAATTGCTCGGCATGGGCTCCAGCCTCAGTGACCTCGACAAGGCTTAGTAAACTACCTGAAGCATGAACAGCAACTGAGCAGACCGATGTCGAAGTTTCAATGGAAAGAATTCTTGCCATTATTTTGTTGAAGCTGAAAGAGTCTGGGACGATTTTGTGGGATTTGAAAGATAAGATTTTGCCAGGTCGATAGCAGGATCCTGATC
>CAYTXN010000664.1:0-1591 GCA_964441195.1 uncultured Limnohabitans sp. | reverse complement strand
CGTAAATCCACCTACTTTCATTCGATAAGGCAAATCCACATGACCATCTACCATGATTGTGGATTGGGCGATTTCAGTTGCGACTTTTAGGCGCTCATCGTCACTCATAGTAGTGTAGTCGATGGCTTCTTCTTTGGGAGAACAGGCGAAAATAAATCCGGCAAAAGCGCAAATGGAGATGAATTTCTTCATAAAATTTTGTCATTGATAAAGGGGAATATAGTACAATTTTCAAAAACGGAATTTGAAAAATCCACAAAAGGCGTAAAGAATTGAGTAACTTAGGTGATCTGATTTTCGAAAGATTCATCCACTTCCTAAGAATCATTCAGAGTATTTGCTCTGAATTCTTGAACAAAAGTCCTGCTTTCAGGATTTTATTTTGAAAGTAAATTCACGAATTTTGAAATCAACATTTAAAGAAAAACCAATCCGAACATTATGAAAAATAATTTAATAGTTTCCCTTATGGGAATAGCTGCTTCGGCAATCTTGTTTAGTTGTGCACCCCAAAAGACGGAGGAAGTTGTTGAAGAAAACGTTGTTGAGACCAAAACACCAACTCTTACTTTGCTTTGGGAAACCGAAGCCTCGCTTCCAACCAATGAGTCTGTTCTTTATGACGATGCAACAGGCACAATTTATGTCTCAAACATCGGAGGAATGGACCCTCAGGCGAAGGACGGCAAAGGCTCGATCGCAATTATTGATAAAGATGGCAAAATCGTAAACCCTGTATGGGTTGGCGGCTTGAACAGTCCAAAAGGTATGGCTATTTCTAATGGAAAACTGTACGTCACCGATATCGATGAACTTGTAGAAATAGACATCGCTACCGCAAAAGTTTCTAATACTTGGAAAGTGGACGGTGCTGAATTCTTAAATGACGTTGCTGCGCATAACGGTACGGTCTATTTTACAGACATGAATACCGGAAAAGTTCATTCTTACGCTAATGGCTCGATCTCGATGGTATCAGAAGGTCATACTTCGATCAATGGAATTGCTGTTGCAAGTGATGGAGTGATTTACGGCTTGGATGGATCAGGACTGAAAATGTGGCATTCAGATGGCACCTCTATGGTTGTCAATCCTAATGTAACTGGCGGTGATGGTCTGGTAATTTTGGGAGAAGGAAACTTCATCGCTTCAAGATGGTCGGGAGAAATATGGTTTGCATCGGCTGATGGTCAAACGATGATGCTGGATACCAAAGCTGCTGAATCAAATACCGCAGATATTGGATATAATGCCGCAGAAAAGATTGTCTATGTGCCTACCTTTTTCAAAAATAAGGTAGCTGCATACAAGTTGGATTATTGATTTGAAAGGTAGGAAAGGCACATTCGTTTCTAAATGGACCTTTTAATGATATTTTCTCGTTAATAGAAATAAAGAAGCTTACTAAATCAAGTAATTTCCATTCATGGAAACTGATGTTTCTCTTTGAGTTTTTCTAGAATCATTCCAGTGAAATGTAAGTAACTTTCCGAACTGAATAAATCAACCCTACACAAGCTTAAACTTGTGTAAAACCAAGTAACCTAATGAACACAGGCGAAATCAATTACGAATTAGAGAAGAATATTGA
>CAYTXN010000663.1:0-1593 GCA_964441195.1 uncultured Limnohabitans sp. | reverse complement strand
GGCCTTGAGGGTTTTTGTTTATATTTGGGTTTGCTGCGCAAAAGTAGTAAAAATCACCGCTTCACCTGAGTTTTTTGACTAGTGGAAAATCATTCAAATCGAAAATCAATTTTAATAAATAGAGCATGTACGATCAATTTAAACCCAAATTAGAACAAGAGCTAAAATCCATCGAAGAAGCGGGACTTTTCAAAAAGGAACGGGTCATCACTTCTCCGCAATCTGCTGAAATTACCATTGCTGGTGGACAGAAGGTCCTCAACTTTTGCGCGAATAATTACCTGGGTCTCTCTTCCCATCCTCGAGTGATCGAGGCAGCAAAAGCTGCTATTGATACACATGGATTTGGAATGTCTTCGGTAAGGTTTATCTGCGGGACGCAGGATATTCACAAGGAATTGGAGCGGAAGATTTCTGAGTTTTTGGGCACAGAGGATACCATTCTTTATGCTGCTGCATTTGATGCGAATGGGGGAGTGTTTGAGCCACTTTTTGGACCGGAAGATGCGATTATTTCTGATGCCTTGAATCATGCTTCGATTATCGATGGCGTACGTCTTTGCAAGGCGATGCGTTACCGCTATGAGCATAATAATATGGCGGATTTGGAAAAGCAGCTTCAGGATGCGATTGCTGCAGGAGCCAAGCAAAAAATCATCGTAACCGACGGTGTATTCTCCATGGATGGAACGATAGCTCAGCTGGACAAAATCGTTGCATTGGCTGAAAAATATGAAGCACTGGTCATGTCTGATGAGTGTCATTCCTCAGGGTTTATGGGAAAAACAGGTCGTGGCGTCCATGAGCATTGCGGAGTGATGGGTAAAATCGACATCATCACTGGTACACTTGGGAAAGCTTTGGGTGGTGCTTCGGGGGGATTCACCTCAGGTAGAAAAGAAATTGTCGAGCTACTTCGTCAGCGATCCAGGCCATATCTTTTCTCCAATACTTTGGCTCCTTCAATTACAGGAGCTTCCATAGCAGTATTTGATTTGCTTTCGGAGACTACAGAATTGAGAGATAAGCTAGAAGAGAATACCAAATATTTCCGTGCTAAGATGACCGAGGCTGGTTTTGATATTAAGCCCGGTGAGCATGCGATCGTACCAATCATGCTTTATGATGCAGTTCTCTCTCAGAAAATGGCGGAAAAGGTTCTGGAGAAAGGAATCTATGTAATTGGTTTTTACTATCCTGTGGTGCCAAAGGGACAAGCTAGAATCCGTGTACAAATCTCAGCTGGTCATGAAAAAGCCCATCTCGATCAGGCAATTGCTGCTTTTATTGAAGTAGGGAAAGAGCTTGGTGTATTGAAGTAAAAATTTTCGAATTCATTAAAAAAAGCCTGTCCAGATTATCCTGACAGGCTTTTTACGTTTAAATAACTGTTAAACTATTTAATTTTTGCAAATTAGGATTTACCCGAAACCGCAAGATTATGTTTTGCGGAGAGATCGTATTCGGAGAGATTCTCGAATCGATCGTCAAGGTCCTCATTGTTAAGGTAGTCATTGATTATTTCTCTAACTTCTTGAAAAGAAAGGTTGTGTAACACTTTTCCATTTTTCATCATTGAAAGTTGTCCTGTTT
>CAYTXN010000662.1:0-1597 GCA_964441195.1 uncultured Limnohabitans sp. | reverse complement strand
AGATGAATATTCACCCCAAAATAGCAGGAATGTTTTCAGTTATCCTTCAAAACACCACTCATTCAGTCGAAAAAACAGCGGATTCGATCCTTGTCAATCAAAATCTTGTCTCTTGGGATTTGAAATGGATCGGTGAACGGAATGTGCATCTGATCCACGGAAATGAATCGATTGAAGCAGAATTACTTTCTTTTGACCGGGAAACGAAAACCATTCAAATCCGACTTGGCTACAAAACAGCAACACTTCAGGTGAAGGATCGATTTGATATTTTGCTGGAGCAAATGGGAATGAATGCTGCAGGTTCGGGAGCGATCAAAAACATTAAAGCGCCGATGCCTGGACTTATACTTGACCTGAAAGTGAAACCTGGTGATGAAGTCAAAAAAGGAGATGTTGTGTTGATTTTGGAAGCCATGAAAATGGAAAACATTATCAAATCTCCCGGAGATGGAATTGTCAAAGAAGTCAAAGTCTCCTTGAAACAAAGTGTAGAAAAGAACCAGGTATTGATTCAGTTTTAATTTTTAGGTTTTCAAATTTTTCACTTTCGGAAAAGTGATTTTTGCAGTTTTTTGATCCGTTGAAGAGGGTTTGATCGGATTAGCTTTTTCATCAATCCCGGTAAAAATCGATTTAATCCTACGGTAAATCGCTCAGAGCCCCCGACAACAAATTCTTCTTTGCCCTTTTCCAAACCTATTAAAATTCCCCCGGCACAAGTCACAGGATCCATACCATTTTCGAGTGCATTCTGCATTTTTCCGCTTTGACTACCATCTCCGCGCAGTCCAGCCACTGTAATATTTGTGCGGATAAAGCCGGGGATGACGATATGAATATGCAAACCAGAACCAAACGTTTCTGCTCTCAAAGAATCAAAATACCCCTGTAATGCATGTTTTGAGGCAGCATATGCTGCAAGCTTTGGCACTCCATATTTTCCACTGAGACTCGAAGTCAAGACTAGGTGAAGCGGGTTGTCCGGATCTCTTTTTTTCAATAGTTCTTTCGTGATCGCTACAGGTCCCCAGAAGTTGATGTCCATAATTTTCCGTTCGATCTCGAGTTTACTTTCAGCAACTAGATCTCTGACAGACATTCCGGCATTCAAAAAAACATAATCCAAACCTTCATAAACGTCCCAAGCTTTTTCTGATAATTCTGAAAGAGTCGCTAACTGTTCTACATCCGCTGGGAGAACCTTAATGTCGGCAATTGACAGTTTTTCTTTAAGCTCAAGGAGTTTTGATTCATTTCGAGCCGAAATGATGAGTTTCGTACCTCTTTCCGCCAAAACTTGAACCAGACCTTCCCCAATTCCTGAGGATGCTCCAATAATCCAAACCCTTTTTTGGTCCCAAAAGTCCATACAATCAATTTGTTAGCGCTACTAAGTTAACTTACAATATTCCATTTTTAGATTTGGCCCTAGCATTGTGAGTTGAAGAATTTATATTTGTCAGATTGTTTAGACTTTTCGGGGTCGATTCGATCCGATTTTGATTAATAAATCCAAATAAATTTCTGGCTTTGCCTGAAAGAAACTTTAGAAATCAACCTTAATCTAAATGAAATACAAACGCATTCTACTCAA
>CAYTXN010000661.1:0-1606 GCA_964441195.1 uncultured Limnohabitans sp. | reverse complement strand
ACAAACCGACAGAAAGAGTAAGACAGAATGTAGCGCCGACTGAAGAAGGTGAAGGAGAATCTGAACAACTTCCTGAAGAACTATAAAACTCAAAACCTCTCGAATCGAGAGGTTTTTTTTTAGATTCTTCTTCTATTTGGCTGAAGGTAAACGTACCCCACCAATTGATCGTATCGAGATCCTAAAGCTCGATAGTAGACTAACACCTCATATTCGTTTTCCGTCTCAAAATGACTTCCTTCAATTGATTCGGTATCATACCCTTCCTCTGAGGAAAATGCATAGTGGTAATCGTACCATCCCTGTTTCATAAGGATAGAGGTACTATAAACTCCGGTTTTGGGATCATAGACCATTTTTGATTCGGGACTTTTTCCCCATGCTGTCAATGCACCAAGCATCGTAATATCTCGATTTGGATCTGCCTGAAAATAAAAAGTCGTGTAGATGTATTCGCTTTCGACTTCCGGATCTCCTCCCGGTCGGTCATTTGTGAACACCATGTATTGCCCATTCATATCCAAGTATTGGGAATAAACTCCACCAGGTCGTGGTTTGTCGACCAGTGCATTGGCCAAGATGACCGTTTCCTCCACTTTGATATCGGCAATATTTAATCCAGTTGCCCTGATAAACCTCAAATCCACAAATCGGAATTCATTCCCAGCTCTGAAAGTACTCGAACCGTCAAATGGCTCATAACGAATACTTTTGGCGATTTGATTGAGAAAAGTAGGCTTAGCAAGAAGCTTTGCATTATCCCATCGCTGATTTTGTCGAATGACCACCTTGACTTGTGTTGTAGGATCCACGAGATCAACTTTGGAATAATTGACTGCTACATTGATTTGTTGAAGGGCACGTCGATCCTCAGTCTGTGATGGAGGAACAATCGAGGCTCCTGCTGCAAAAAGCTCCTCATAAACCATAAATCTCCTGGTGAGGATGACATCGTTTTGGTCCCGATTTCGGTAGACCTTGAGTATATAATTTCCTGATTTTGTGACCCTTGGAACAGAAAATGCATAATGGATATAAGGGATTCGAGTATTAACCGAGTAGCTATATTCCTGAATATTATACTCATTGAAATTTATTGAAAAGTCATTGTTCCGAAGAGCGGATTGCTTCCAGTCGGCATCACAGTGAATCAATGTGGCTGAGTATTGCTCCGGGTCATAAGCGATATCATCAAAAAGTAACACCAAAGACCGAGAATCAGATAGCGATATCACTGGGGCATCCAATTGACTGTCTTGCTTTGATCCCTGCGGAAATAATCTCACCGAGTGGACATGCTCAGAATACACTTTATCTTCATAAACCTGCGAAAATGCAGAACCTGACAATAAAAGTAAGAGAGACAAAAAACTGATGTGTGTTTTAATTGACATTTTTGAAAGTAGGAATTTTAGCCCAAAATCAAGGGCTATTATCCTGCCAATTCTTGCAAGGAAGAAATCTCGTCTACCAATTCTTCCCATTTTGCGTTGATTTCGTCAAGACTGGATTTGATGTTTTGATAGCTTTCCTGGAGTTTTTGAGCTTTCACTTCATCTACATAAATATCCGGATCCGCCATTTTTTCTTCAGTCTCAGATTTCAA
>CAYTXN010000660.1:0-1607 GCA_964441195.1 uncultured Limnohabitans sp. | reverse complement strand
TTAATCCGGTGGTAGACATACAAACTCAGCTTTTGGTAGTCCATATCTCCTCCCAGCCAATCCATTCCTCTGGCGTAATTCACTTCAACAATCGGCCATTTCACAGAACCCAAAGATGCCCGCTCATTATCATTAATGATGATGATTTCATCCCGACCATATCGAATTCCCGCTCTGATTTCGGTGGTTGCAAAGTTGGACTTGTACTCTTTCGTGTCTTTATCCAAATAGTAAAAATCGAATAGCGGGTCAAACTGACTTATATTCAAACCTCCTTTTACCAAGAATCCTTTGAAAAATTCACGCTGAATATTCAATCCATGATTGGTGCTGAAGTTTGGACTTCTCAAGGTTCCAAATCGGCTTGCAGCCAAGAAGATGCTGTTTCCCTGAAGATTAGACATTTCCAAGCCAACCTGGTCAATTTCTTTAGATGAATAAGCTTGAATCGTAGTCCATCGTGCTCGGTCAAGAATCCGAGTTACAGAGGAGGAATATTTCCATTCCTCATCACCAAAACCATAGGCCAAATATCCCTTTAGCTCCCACTTTTTACTGAATTTGTAATTTGTTCGGACACCCATCCCAAGCCTGACGCTTTCCACATTGTTGTAATTGAAAAATCCCGGCCAAGGCCCAACATCGATTTTTCCAAAGGATTTATAACCTGTGGCAAAGAACTTCAAGCCTTCGGAGTAAAATTTGATAATCGGGATATTTTTCAAGGTATCTACCATCTGAAAAACAGCCAATTCCTCGACACTCAGCGGATCGGGTCTATTCTTTTCCCAAAAGTCAGTAGCAACAATTCCATAGTCCGGCTTCAGTTCTAATGCCTGATTAAAAAATTTAGTGGGTTGAGGATCATTGACAACTACACTGTCCGAGGCAGTATAAAATTTTGCCAAAACACCTGCAGTATTATCACTGACCTGCGAAATCTTAATAAGGACACGCGTTTTGGATGGAATTAATGGCCCTGCCGAAGACTGCATCAACTCTTGTTGAATCTTAATCCGATCTACAAAATTCAGGTTCGCTTCTTTTGGAATAGTCAAATCGACCTGTTTGAGTGCATAGTTATCTTTTTGGATCCAGATGGTTCCTGAAAAAGCCAAGTCTTGAGTTCTCCGGGGGTACACCTGCAGCTTGTAGCAAGTATCCTGACCAACCAAGACCGAGTCTAACAGATCATAATCATAAGATGTTCGCCAACCGTCAGCTATAGGAGAAATGAAGTCCTTATTGAGAATTGATAACCAGTTTTTGTAAAAATTATACTCTTGAAAGACCGAACCCGTAATCTGGGAGGTGGTAGAACCATCCGTGATGCCTACACCAGTCACTTTTGACTTTTCTATGACTTCCTTTTTAAGTTCGGGGTTGTTTCTATAGTAAAACTTGGAAATAGTCTCCGAAAAGAAAACAGGAAGGATCTTTTCACCTTCATCATCTGTCAGCTGTTTGATACTATCCAAGACGGCTGTGACTTTCTGAACTGATCTTCTTTGTCTAAAGTCCTCCGAAAGATTATCGATATCAATTTCGATTTTAGTGTAATTTTTGACTTCATAGGCTGACAAACTTCTTTTATCAAAATCCTTTCT
>CAYTXN010000659.1:0-1610 GCA_964441195.1 uncultured Limnohabitans sp. | reverse complement strand
TGATTTTTACTTCTTTCAGGAAAACAGGTGTCTCTGTCACCAGTTCGGCTCCTTTGGCAAAAGTGTATTGATTCTGTGAATGAGCTTGCAATCCTTCTAAAACCGAAACGGCACTATTTGGCTCGGCCAATCCTCTCCAGCTTCCCAAGGGACTGTCTTTGTCAGCAGCCAAAGCGCCAATGACTGTGATTTTTAGTCCCGTTTTGGCAAGGGGTAGGAGATTGTTCTCATTCTTAAGAAGAACGATTGATTTTTTTGCTATTTCTAAGACGCCTTTTTGATGATCAGGATGTCCTACAATTGTTTTCTCTCGCTCCTCGTCGCAATATCGATAGGGGTCTTCAAAAAGCCCCAGTTCAAATTTTACCTTCAAAATCCGCCGCGCCGCATCATCAATCAATGATTCTTGAACTTCTCCGGATTCTACCAATTCTCTCAAATGCTTGACGTAGAGGTAGGATTCCATGTCCATATCGGAACCCGCCAGGACGGCGAGTTTTGCTGCGGCTTTTCCATCCTCAGCTACTCTGTGATTGACCATTTCAACGATTGATCCCCAATCTGAAACCACAAATCCATCGAAATTCCATTTCCCTTTCAGCAAATCTCTTTGCAGGTAGGCATTTCCGGTAGCTGGGATTCCGTCTAAGTCATTAAAAGAATTCATCACCGACCTTGCACCAGCGTCTATGGCAGCTTTGAATGGAGGCAGAATTACCTGATGGAGCGTGGTTCGACTGATATCTACCGTATTGTAATCTCGCCCGCCTTCAGAAAAACCATATCCAGCGAAATGTTTTACGCACGCTGCCAAAGTCAATGGATCGCTAAGATCATCTCCTTGATAGCCGATGACTCTTGCTCTAGCAATCTGACTTGCTAAATAGGTGTCTTCACCTGCCCCCTCCATGACTCTGCCCCATCGTGCATCCCGGCTGATATCCACCATAGGTGCAAATGTCCAGTTTACACCCATGGCTGCGGCTTCACGAGCGCCGATTTGAGAGGATTGTCGGATTGCTTCCATATCCCAACTTGCTGCTTCTGCCAGTGGTATAGGACTCATGGTCTTCATCCCATGAATCATGTCAAAACCTATGATCAATGGGATTCCAAGACGGGTTTCTTCCACGGCGATTTTCTGGACTTTTCGGACTTCCTCGACTCCTGTGATATTTAGCATGGATCCGACCAGACCTTTTCTCAGGTTGTTATATTTTTGAGATGCATCTCCAGCCGAGGGTGCAGGGCCGGTTACATCCCAAAAACCATTGTACTGGTTCATTTGACCGATTTTTTCCTCCAAAGTCATTAAGGAAAGCAGGCTGTCGACTCGCTGGTCTAAGTTGATTTGTCCAATTCCTAGTGGGATCGTGAGTACATTTATTGCCATTATAATCAATGCAGACTGAAGTGTTTTTTGCATGGCTTTTTGGATTTGATTACGTCCTCAATTTCAATAATCTATCCATCGAATTGAGTGACAAAAGTCAGCTCAAAAACTGATTCGAGTATAAGCTAAAAAAGAGTAAACAAACTGGGACAAAAAAAAGCCAACCCGAAGGTTGGCTTTCTAAATTAGTAAAGGATTTCTTATTTAAACCCGATTT
>CAYTXN010000658.1:0-1610 GCA_964441195.1 uncultured Limnohabitans sp. | reverse complement strand
GAATTCATGTCTCCAGGAAGATTGGGATCGGTGAAGGTGTAGCCGTCATTGAAGGAATAAGAAGTGCCGAGCTGGGATTTGAGTGATGTGATAAAATGCTTCACCACGATTGAGAAATTATGTTTCGGAGCGAAATCCGGCTGGACTTTCATCTCGAATTGATTGTAGCTTCGCTTGCTGTCCACGAAACTATAAGTGATCCAGTAATCTGTGTTTTTGATGGTTTTTTGATCTCTGAAAAAGACATCAAATCCTTTGGCAAAGCCTGAACCCTCGTTTCTGAGATTTTGCGGAGCTTGAGGAAACCCATCGAATGTTATCAAATTATCATAAGATTTGTAAAACGTTTCCGCTCGGAAAGTTCTTCCTTCCTTTTGGTACAAGTAATTTAAAATCAAGTGATTGGACTCAGAGTTTTGCAGATTTTGATTCAAAATTCGAAAGTTATCCACAGGCAATTGATGGAATTTGCCGGCAGCCAAAGAGAGGGTGCCGCCTTCTGAGATTTTGTAGGCTAATGATGCTCTCGGGTCCAGCCATTGCTCTTCGGCCAGTCGAGAATGTCCGGCACGAAGTCCTCCTCGAATCACAAATTTTTTGTTCAGGTACCAATCCCACTCGGTGAAGAGGTAGGCTTCTCTTTCATCAAAAGAGCGATCCAAATCTTCTTCCACTAAGAGCTCAGAATAGTCATGAATGAAATATTCTACACCTGTTTTTGCCGAAAGGCGATCACTGAAATCCTTGACTGTGCTGAATTTGATATGGCTTAGGTTATTTGCCCGCTCCACATCCAAGCCATTCAAGTTGATGAAGTCTTTGTTGTGAGAAAATGAGACTCCTGAAAATAACGTCCAACCATTTTCATAAGCCTTCCTCCAATTGGTCTGAGCATAAGAGTAGTTGTTGGTCAGGTCGACCAAAACGCCTTTTCCTTCTATTCCCGGTTGAGGCTGCCACAGCTTCATTCCACCGGTTTCAGTACGAGCCAAGACTTTGATAAGTCCACCTTTATTGAATTTATGCTGCGCTGCCACTTCCAGATCCAACCCGTATGGAGCTCTTTCCCAATCGAAGGTTTGTTTAATCAATGCCTGATAAGGTTTCAAATCAAAGATGTTTCCACTCACGCTGATACTTCGTTTTTCATTAGCCAAAGTGTGCGCATAGCCACCGCCGACAGACATGATTGACAAGTCACCTTGACTTCGGATAGCTAGGTCTTTGGTATTCAGTGCCAAAGCCGAGGATAGTGCCTGTCCGAATTCCGCAGAATAGCCGCCCGTGGAGAAAAAAGTACCTTTGAATAGGTTTGGATTGAATCGGGTTCGGGTTGGGACATTTCCGGCGGTGGTGCCATAGGCATTTCCCACTCGCATTCCATCGATGTAGATTCCAACTTCGCTTGCATCACCACCTCGGACGAACAGTCGACCGTCATTTCCAACTGTACTTGTGCCGGGTAATGTCTGAAATGCGCCAACAATATCCCCCATTGCAGAAGGAGTGGTCACAATGTCCAGTGGACGAAGAATCACCGATTTTTTCTCATCCGAAGCTTCCATTGCTCCAGCTGATATCGTCACGGTATTCATTTCATTGAATTCCTC
>CAYTXN010000657.1:0-1613 GCA_964441195.1 uncultured Limnohabitans sp. | reverse complement strand
TCAAAGCTTCTGAAGGTGGATGTTTGATCATAAAAGTCTTCCGCCTGCGGAGAATGGTTGCTGTAACTTAGTAGTTGGATTTGTGTGTTTTCAAGGTTGGGCGTCCACACTTCCACGAAATCAAATTCCCCAAATTCAGCAAATGCGGTGCATACTTTTTGGGCTGCGTCCGCCAGTTTTTTTTCTTCACTAAAGATCAGGCTGATCTTACTCAATAGCTTTTGCTCCAGCTCCTGATTCTTCTTATCGGTCACATCCCGCTCAATAGCAATCCAATGGGTAAACCAGCCTTTTTCGTTGGCAATCGGTGTCACTGAAAAATTAATCCAGAATTCTTCTCCGTTTTTCTTGTAGTTCTGGGTAGTGATTTCGCATGGCTCCCAGTTCCGGAGTGCTTTGCCAAGTCTAGCAAGTTCTGTTTTATCCGATTTTGGGCCCTGTAAGATTCGTGGGGTTTTGCCTATTACCTCTTCAGCCAAATACCCAGTCATTTTGGTGAAGGCCTCATTTACATAGACAATTCTTGGTCCAGGTTCATCAAAAGGCTCCGCCTCAGTAATCATGACTGAATCTGATGTGTTTGTGATGACACTTTCGAGAAGTTTGAGCCGTTGCTCTTCAGCTTTCCGATAAGAGATATCTTCACATATGGCAACAGTACGGATTGGTTTTCCAAGCTCGTCTTTAATAAATGCTACATGAAGGCGAACCCAAACAATGCTGCCGTCTTTTCTTATGTAGCGTTTTTCATTCCTATATTCTCCTTCTCCACGTAGGGCTTTGCTGAATATTTCCCAATCTCTTTCTCGGTCATCGGGGTGGGTAAGTTCCACAAAGTTCATTTGCAAAAGTTCCTCCGTTGTGTAGCCCGTGATGGTCTCATAGAAGGAATTGACCAAAATTATTTTGCCTTTGGCCGGATCAACCTGTGCAATTCCTAAGGAAGCGATCTCAAAAATGGTTCTAAAATTTGCTTCACTTTCTAGGAGTTGTTCACTGATCTGGTTTAGTCGCTGCTCTTCTTCTTTTTGATGCGTGACATCTTGTACCGTGCCTTCCAAAATGATAGGAATCCCTGAGTCGTTTCTGACAAGACGAGCCAGTTCATGGACCCACTTTATGCTACCATCTTGGAGTACAATACGATGTGTGATGTCCAGTTCTTTTCCTCCTTCAAAAGTTGCCCTTTGGATAGTTTCAAACTCCAATTTATCATCAGGATGTATGGTCTCGTAAAAGTTTTTGAAGGAGACCTCAAAACTAGAACGATCTCTTCCCCAGATTTTAAAGATTTCGTCAGACCACGTAAGGATATCTGTGTCCAATTCTTGTCTCCAGTAGCCCAGTTTGGCTATGGAGGCAGCTGCTTTGAGACGCTCCTCGGATTCTTTGATAGCCTGAGCTTGCCGCTCCTCTTCGGTGACATCCTGACAAACCACTACGACACATTTTCGCCCGGAGAAATCAACTTTGTGTCCGTTGATTTTCATTCTAATTAGTTCTCCGGACTTTTTTTGATGGGTAAAAACACCAAAGTAGATGTTGCCATTCTGCTGGGAAATATTGGCATGTGCTGCCAGAACAACAGGGATTTCTTCCTTTGGACGAAGGTC
>CAYTXN010000656.1:582-1617 GCA_964441195.1 uncultured Limnohabitans sp. | reverse complement strand
ACATTCCCACTGCTGCACCAAACAGGACTCCGGAGGCAAGTAGCACGAATTTAGTTTCTGCAAATGCAACTGACACCATAGCGAGCATCATACATATCACAGCAGCCCGCAGGACAATTACCCGGCCATACCGATCGGAAGTTTTTCCGGCGATGAGTCTAATTCCCAAGGAGGAAATGGTGAAAACGGCGAAAAATAATCCTTTATTTTTAATCCCGAGGTAAGTCGAAAAATCGGGAATGATAGTCAAGACTACACCGAAAGAAAAGACTGACAAGAACAAGATAATTGAGGGTAGCAATACTCGCTTTTCGATAATCTCATGACGGTTCAACTTGAATAAGGCCAGTGAAAGGGGTTCTTTTTCTTTTAAAGTTTCTTTCAAACGAAGAAGGATCAAAATCGAGAATATTGCTGTGAATGCTGCGCAATAGAAAACTGTATTGATCGACCAAATGCTGGCAATCCAGCCTCCGACAGCCGGCCCTGCGGCCATTCCCAAGGAACCGAAAAGCGATTGGATACCCATTGCTTCTCCTCTTTTTTGAATTGGAACTATGTCTGCAACATATGCCGATGCACCGGTAGGAGTGAAGCCTGCTGAAAATCCGTGCGCGAAACGCAAAAACAGAAAGCCAGAAACAAAGGTGAGAATCGGGTAAAGTAATCCGACTACAAAACAGACTACAGCCCCAACCATCATGACAGGAATTCGACCGATTTTATCAGCTAATTTCCCGCTGAATGGTCTTGAAAGGCCCGCGGAAAGAGTGAAAAGTGCAATGATTAATCCCTTGTAATCTTCCCCTCCCAAGGAACTCAGATAAGCAGGGAGTTCTGGAATAATCATGTTGAAAGAAGAGAAAAATAGAAAAGAGCTCGCGCAGAGCAAGAAAAAATCTAGGGTGAAAAAGGAGGGAGCAAACCGCATTTGGCACAAAAGTGTTAACAAAGACCCGTAAATCCAATTGGATCATCCGCTAACCAAGGCGATTTCTCAATTCCACTTAGTTGGATTGCTGTAAATCAAGACAA
>CAYTXN010000656.1:0-572 GCA_964441195.1 uncultured Limnohabitans sp. | reverse complement strand
ATTGTTTATTTTATCGTTAGACAAGTTAATTGTAAGCCTTAGGTGGTGAATGAATACACAAGCAATAGCTAAACTTTCTGAAGACCCTTGTCCCAAAGGCTGTAAAAAATTAAGGGGGCGGGAGGGATATCGAATTAGAATTGGGAGCTACCGAGTAATTTATGAGGTTTTTGACGGCCAATTGATTGTGGATGTCATCACATTAGGCCATCGAAAGGATATTTATGAATAGTGTTGCTTGAAAAAATGAACTGAAAAGAAGCAAAAAAGGCCGGAAATAATTCCCGGTCTTTTTTAATTAATCTTTATTTGCTTCTTCTTCGCTCTGGGCGAGAAGGAAGGCTTTCATAAAATCATTCAAACCTCCATTCAATACACTCTCTGCATCAGAGGTCTCATGTCCTGTTCGGTTGTCTTTTACCAATTTATATGGGTGAAGCACATAGTTTCGGATCTGTGAACCAAAGTCTACCCGAAGTTTGGAGGATTCGATACGTGCTATTTCAGCATTTCGCTTCTCCAACTCCAGCTGATAGAGTCGGGACTTCAACATTTGCATCGCCTTCTCGCGG
>CAYTXN010000655.1:0-1618 GCA_964441195.1 uncultured Limnohabitans sp. | reverse complement strand
ATTTCTCCATTTTTGTCCCGCAGCTTTTGCAAGTCCTCAAGTCATCATTTGACCAGAAACGATCCATAATCGGAGGAAGTTGGGTGACGATATCAGTGAGCTCAACATATTCTTCGTGCAGCAGATTCCCACAATTTTCGCAGTGCCAAATGAAGCCATCTTTTTCTCCGGCTCTTCTGTAGCGCTCGATAACTAGGCCGATAGTATTTGCCGGGCGGCGGGGTGAATGAGGTACTTTTGCAGGCAAAAGGAAGATTTCCCCCTCCTTGATTTCGATGTCTTTGGGTTTGCCTTCCTCGATGATCTTGAGTACAATATCTCCTTCCAATTGGTAGAAAAACTCCTCTCCTTCATCGTAGTGGAAATCCTTACGGCTATTCGGTCCACCGACGACCATGACGATAAAGTCATCATTCCCTTTGTAAACCTGCTGATTCCCGACAGGTGGCTTAAGCAATTGACGGTTTTCATCGATCCACTTTTTAAAATTGAAAGGCTTGGCAACGGACATGTTTGAGTCGGGTTTGAGTATTGATTACTTCCAAATATAGGTATTGAATCTAAAACCAATTGTCAAATAGTTTTATGTACAAGGGTTCCATAAAAAGAACTTTTTTTCCTCACTTCGATTTGCCTGAAATGACTGAAGGTCTTCAGACCTGCGTAATTCGTACTTCGTAAATCGTACTTTTGTTTATAAAATCTCCAAAATCTATGAATTACCCCATCGCCGATCTTCACTGCGACCTGCTTTCCTTTTTGGCGGCAGTTCCCCGTGCTGATTCATTTTCAAAAGACCAAATTGCCTGTGCTTTGCCATGGCTGCAGGAAGGTGGAGTCAAAATGCAGGTGATGGCGATCTACACCAATGTGGATCATTCCAGCATGAAAATGGCCGGTAAGCAAGCAAAGATTTTCTATGATATGCTGCGCAAAGAAGAAAAAACGGTGACGAAGTTCGATGCAGATTTCCTGAAAAAACACGATTCAGATAACCGAATAGGCATCATTGCCTCGGTTGAAAATGCGGCTGGATTCGGAACCGAGAAAGCCAGTTGGCCGGAAATCTACAAGCAGTTTGACAGGATGCTCACGACAGTCGGTCCACTCGCCTACATCAGCTTGACTCACCATACCGAAAACCGCTTTGGTGGAGGAAATTATGTCGAGGGAGTTGGGTTGAAAGAGGATGGAAAGCGACTGCTCGACTACATGGCAGGGAAGAAGATTCCGATTGACCTTTCCCACACTTCGGATTTATTGGCGGAAGGAATTCTCAATCATATTGATCGTCATAATTTACAAATCCCTGTTATCGCTAGTCACTCCAATTTCCGTGCGCTTTGGGATCACAAACGAAACCTGACAGATGAATTTGCCCAGGAAATCATCAAGCGAGGAGGAATCATCGGCGTGAATTTCTTGCGGGCTTTTCTCGATCCTGAAGTGCCTGAGCGACTTTTTGAACATATTCTGCATGGAAATAAACTAAGTGAAGATGCAATCTGCTTCGGTGCTGATTTCTTCTACACCAAAAATTTTCCCGACCAGAGCAGGCAACCGTTTTATTTCCCATTGGCCGAAAATGCAGGAAAATATCCTTCGATCTTAGAATCGC
>CAYTXN010000654.1:0-1618 GCA_964441195.1 uncultured Limnohabitans sp. | reverse complement strand
CAAGGCATGAAATCTTGATCCAAATAGTCAAATTGGCGAATACTTTGGGAGTAAGATTTGCTTTTCCTACACAAACACTGCACATGGAATCTTTCCCTGAAAAAACCGGTCTCTCTCCATCATACCCTAATCAGGAAGAATACCAGGCTCGTTTGGGGAATTTTGTCAAATCAGAACTGGGGAGAAAAGACGCTTAAAATGTTGCTTTTTCAATCATTTTTCCAAAAATCAGGCACAATCGGGGAGGCATAAAGTGTACAATCTGAACACCTTCTATCAGTAGGATAAAATCCGATAATAGTGGTGCCTGCCATTAACTCCCTTGCAGGAACGATAACTCCACTTCCAAAGACAGCATGATAAGAAGGAATAAATACTATTTCTTCCCCAATCACACAATCATTAAATCTAGAATCTTGATAACCCCATGGTGTCACATCGGAAAGGTTGATATATATCCTGCGCTGCTTCGTTACGCCCATGCTGACTTGTCCTACTACCGGTGTCCCAGAATTATCCAAAGACCTGATGTTGCCTGTAATCTGTGAGGGCAAAGGGCTAAATATCGAACCGATATCTTCAGTGTTTCTTTTCAGAGTCTCCCAAAACTTTACCGCATCGGCATCTATCGCTTTTTGAGAGATCAGGATGCTATATCGGTCCTGGATTCGCTCGTCTCCCGTGGGTATTTCAGTAATTGTTTTTCTGAAAACTACCTGATCTTGAAATCGCGAACTTGTCTCCAGTAAAATCCCGGGATTTTGCTGGCTTTTGAAGCAGAGTGCGATCTGTTCCGACGCCGTCCTATTTCGTACATCCCTGATTGCTGAATCATAGATGTAGGTAGTTCTTATTCTAGGCCGATAAATCCATGTTTCCTCAAAAGACCACAGAAAGTTATCAGCAACTTCATTTCCCTTAGTATTGACAAATACCTCTACCCTATTGTCGTCTCTGACAAAACCTGCGTCAAGAATATCCGGAGTAACAATTGGTCGGATCAAAGAAGATTCGAATCGCTCTCCGCCTCTCAATAATATTTCGAGTCTGTAATTAGCGTTTTCTGGAATATTTTGAGAAAATAAGTAGATCCCGGAATCGCTCTCTGTTAATGGATAAGCAGTACCATTTTCTGAAAGCACAGTTACTTTAGCACCGGCTACAAAACTGGATGACGTGGAGGAGTTGAGCGGGACAGTCCTGCTGATTTTTAATTCACTTTCCAGACCTTCGGTATCCAGGTACCCTTCTACGACCAATACAGAGGAAATAGTCTGGGGAATTTCTGGCTCAAACGGATCTCTGCATGCCAAAAAAACCATCAGGGCAATTGCCACCAAAGCTATATGTTGCAAGAATTTATATAAATGTTTCAGCTTCATGGCGTAATGGTAATTTTTTTCTTTGACACTAGAACCTTTCCTGACTCATCTAAATATTTGACCCACAGCACGAAATCTCCGGTTAAGTTTGAGGACTGGACAGTTACATTCTCGGATTTTCCCCAAAACAATACCGATCGATAGTCAGGGAATTTCCCATCAACTTTAGGCTTTCTGAACTGTGATTTGTCAAGTTCTATTTTTGGCTGGAGACCTAAATAGTCAAAAAACCTCGC
>CAYTXN010000653.1:0-1622 GCA_964441195.1 uncultured Limnohabitans sp. | reverse complement strand
ATCAGTATCCCAAAAAATCGGTTTTGCTCCAACCATCAGGACCACCTCAGCTGTAGAAACCCAAGTCATTGCAGGTACAATAACTTCATCACCTGGACCGATCCCAAGAGCGCGCAAAGCCAATTCCAATGCATCTGTACCATTTGCACAAGGAATAGAAAAGGGAGATTTGAGAAATGCCGAAACTGATTTTTCGAACTGCTCAACCTCCTTTCCTCCGGAAAAAACACCAGCCTCCAAAACCTCCGAAAAGCGATTTTTCAATCGTTCCTTGAGATTTTCCTCCATTCTACTCAGATCAAGAAAGGGTATGTTCATCGAGGATTTGGGCTAATTGAAAACTGAGATTTCTTCGGGAATATTTCTCCAAATCAGCGGATTTTGACTCGCTAGAATTAGATTCCAGTAAGTTGCGAAGGCGTTTTCTGATCCCCATCGAATCAGTATGAGCAATCACTTCTCCCCCACCCGAATCCTTCAATATCTGAGCAGAATCTCCATTTGGATCACCCAAGGCCAAAACAGGGATTCCTGTGGCCAAGTATTCAAAAAGCTTCCCGGGGATATTCCCTTGGGCATTTTTGGTATCGGTGAGTATCAAAACCAACGCATCAGCTTTCTCATAAAATCCAAAAACCTCCTGATGCGAAACGTATCCAGCGAAGTGAATTCGGGTGTTCAACCAAGAATCAGCCTTCACGTAATTTTGAACTTGCTCACTTACTTTCCCGACAAAAGTCCATTCAATTTGTTCTCCGGATTTTTGAAATTCTGACTTTATCGCATCCATCAGCGGAATCGGATTTCGGATCGCATCGATAATCCCAGAGTAGACGAGGTGAAGTTTGCCGGCCTCTTTTTTCTTTGGAGAAAAGCCCAAAGGGATATCTGCAGGATCATAGCCATTCGTCAGCAATCGGATTTTACGATGAGCGAGTATTTCCAAATCCTTCTGAAAAGTCTGGGAAATAGTCAAAACTGCTTTTGCCTCCTTGAGCACACTTTGCTCCAAGTTTTGATGTTTTTTCCTAATAAATGAAGTCATTGGAAGTGTATCCAAAAACTCCCACTGCGACCAAGGATCACGAAAATCAGCGATCCATGTGATTCCGGTTTTCCGCTTCAGCTCTCTTCCTATTAAATGCATACTATGCGGAGGGCCTGTCGTAATCACAGCCTGAAACTGACCGCTTTTCACCAATTCTGTCAAAAATTTCACCGAAGGTTTGACCCAAAAAACACGGGGATCTGGCACGATCAGATTTGCTCGCATCCAGATCGCAAGCTTCTCCAAAACCCCTCGCTCCTTTTGCTCCATTAGCCTTCCCGGATGCGATTTGGTTTTACCTTTTACCTTGGAAAATAACTGATAAGGCTCCCAAATCGGGAACTTCAACACTTCCAAAGTCGAAGGAATTTCTTTTACCAAGCTCTCATCCTTAAGATCAAAATCGGGATTTTCAGGCGTAAAAATCACGGGTTCCCAACCTGCCTCAGGCAAGTATTTGGAAAATTTCAACCAACGCTGCACGCCCGAACCTCCACTTGGCGGCCAGTAGTAAGTGACTATCAGAACTCGTTTTTGCATCGGAGTACAAAGTACCATGTACGAAGTACAAAGT
>CAYTXN010000652.1:0-1628 GCA_964441195.1 uncultured Limnohabitans sp. | reverse complement strand
TTGATTTCTTCAAATTCCCCGGAATTTGCCAAACCCTCTATAGCCGTCGCAATCAATCTTAGTGAATGATTGTTGATCTGATTTCCGAACTCCTTGGATCCGAGAATATTTAAAAGATTATCCGGATTGATTTTTTTGTAATAGGAAATCATAGCTTCAACTTCATTTTTTTGTTTAGCCATCTCCCCCAAATACAAATACAGCCAATTCAGGTCGACCTGATCTATATTTTCTCTTTCTGAAAGTTCAGCTTCAAGTCTTTTGAAAACCTCAAATCGAGCAGGTCTGATTATGAAACCATTTGTCCATATTTTGGAATTATATCCTAACAGCCATGTTGTAAAAAAATCTAAATCTGTCTTATTTGGATACAAGAAATCCATTAACTGATTGTCCAGTATATAATCCAGATAGACATCAGAAAAGCAAAAGAAAAAGAAAGACCTTGGTTCTAATGGATGAAATCCTATTCTTAGGTCAGGATAAATAAATAAGAATTTTCGGGGAACGATCATAATATCTGCCCCCGAAACGCCTATTACAGAAGTAGTTTGCTCCAAATAGAATGAGGACACTGACTTATAGTAATCAAAAGCCTTGTCAAAAAATTGGTTAACTGACAGTTCATCTTTTTTAGGCTCTTCATAGTTGATCCCCTTTAAAATACCTTCATTTTTAAAGGAAAGAGCCATCAAAAAATTTCTCTCATTGGGATCTATGATATCAGTAAGAACCGATTCCCTGTATTTTGAATAGAAATATCCAATCTGTTCCCGATCGCTGAATTGAAGGTTTAGGTTTTGCTTATCTTGCATAAAACCATACAAATGCAAATTAAATGATGTGTTTGAGGATTTTAGCATTCTTCCCAAAAGCCGTGCATAAAATTCCTCTGACGGAATATTTTTTCTCAGGATATATCCCTTCACAAAATTGTCCAAAGCTCCAAATTGTCCAAATTTGTAAAATACTGCTGCTATATTAGCTGCATTATCTGCGCCTGCTGCATAATCTCCTTGGTAATAATTTTGGGAATTTGCCAACAAAACATCCAAACAATCCAACACCTTTTCACTATTGCCCTGTGAGGCATATAAATAGGCCAATTGCTGATAAAGCCCGTTGTATCTAAAGCCATAATCAGTAGCACCCCTCAGAAGCAGGTTATCTGAATTAAAATTTTTCCTAACCCAATCGGATTTACTCTCCTTTTCAAAGGGCGATAGGATTTGAATAATCCCTTGAATTTCCTCCTGAGTAAATACTTGGTAATTTATGGCATGCTCAAGTGCCAGAGTCAGGTTTATAATATCAGAGAAATCTGCCGGTTGGATTTCAAGAATATGTAACACAATTTTGCCAGCTCTATTAGCATTGTTCTTTCTCCAAGTTTCAATCTGAGGATCCGGATTATAATAATATGCCAATTCCAGGGTAACCCTTAAATCATTCAATTCTTTTAAAATCGCTGAAAATGAGGAGTTACCATTGCTTGGTACCGCAAACTCCGCTGATAGACTATCTGCAATGGCCAAACTTCTGAATATTTCTTCTTTGGGTTCTTCCCATCCTTGAAAAACCAGCATTGTGGCAATTCCATTGGCAATGTTGATTTTTTCAATCGGATC
>CAYTXN010000651.1:0-1632 GCA_964441195.1 uncultured Limnohabitans sp. | reverse complement strand
TTGAATTGCTTTCTTTTTGACTAATTTAAATTCGACTAAAATCTAAAACAATGTCTCACCTCGAAACCTCTTACACCACCCACGACGGCCTGAAACTTTATTTACAAGCTTGGATGCCAGAAAATCCGAAAGCAGGAATGTTGCATGTTCATGGCTTGGGAGAGCATAGTGGTCGCTATGAGCAGATTGTTGAAAAGCTGAATAAGTTGGGTTTGGCTGTTTTCACTTTTGACGGAAGAGGTCATGGAAAATCGGCTGAAGGAAAACCAACGGCCTACTTTGATTCCTATGAAGACTATTTGAAGGATATCGATGCACTTTTTGGTAAAGTCAAGGCCTACCTTCCTGGGAAACCCTCCTTTCTCTATGGACACAGCATGGGAGGAGGGCTGGTTGCGGCTTATGTCTTGAAGTATAAGCCTCAAGCCACAGGGGTAATAATGAGTTCGCCTGCGATCAAGGAGGCAGAGGGGACATCCTACTTATTGATCACTCTTTCGGGTTTGATCAATAAACTTTTGCCTAAGTTTAAAGTCTTGAAACTTGATGTAGCTAGGGTTTCCAGGATTCCTGAAGAAGTGGAGAGATACAAGACAGATCCCCTGATTTATCAGGAAAATATTCCCACTCGAACTGGCTATGAGCTCTATCAAATGATGCAGTATATCCAAAATCAGGTGGAGAATTTTGATCTTCCTTTTCTCCTGATTCATGGGGATGCAGACAGACTGACAAACCCAAAGGGATCAGAATTGCTAGCTCAAAAAGCAAAATCAGCTGATAAGACTTTCAAGATTTTTCCAGGAGGATATCATGAACTAATCAATGACTCGGACAGGGAGGAAGTGATGAAGGTTATCGTGGATTGGGTGGAAGAGCGAATTTAGATTTTTGGACTACCACTTAAGAAAAGCAGATAAGCAGGTCCCGATTTGATTCGGCCGGTTTTCCATTCGAATGTTTCTCTTCCCTCAACTTTTGAAATCAGTAGATCCATTTCTTTAATGGAGTAGGTTCGAAGGCTCGAAACTATCCCATCCCACCATGTGATAATTGGGACAACTGGAATGAGGTAAGTAAAAAGTATTCTTTCCACAGAAAAAGGTCGGATAAATGGAGTGGTCAGCAAGACTGTCAAAGGAGAGAAAAACATAGCCAAGAAACTAGGAATAGAACGTTCCTGACCTTCCACAATCAAAATGGACTGATTTGAGTTTACGGCATTTTGGAGGATTTGAATTGCATCATCGGGTTGAAAATGGTGAAAAGCTAAAAACATGGTTCGCAGGCCTTTCAAATTTTCAGGTACTTCGCGGGCATCAACTGATTTTGCGACTGATTCAAAATTTGCCGCTTGACTCTTGGTAAACTGAAAAGCATTTAAATTGGGATAGAGGTCCGTCAGGACGATTTTTACATTTGGATTTACTTTGATCAATTCCTGATTTAATGCAAGTAATCCGCCTCCACCGCCCGATCCGAGATCGATGATTTTGGAGGTTTTGGCTTTTTCTATAAGTGAACTTATTTCCGGAATGACGGGAGCAAACATTTTTGTCTTGTTTGCCAAAAACTGAAGGAAATCAGTCATGAAATTTCTGATCAAATCTGGGAACCAAGCCTGATCTCCAA
>CAYTXN010000650.1:0-1643 GCA_964441195.1 uncultured Limnohabitans sp. | reverse complement strand
GTTCCCTGGGAATCCAGCAATCTTCCTGAGGGAACTCTACTGGACAAACTCACTTCTTTGATACCTTGATGATTTTCCAGTCGGTCTTTGAGAATCAAATAATTTTCATTGATCTGAGCGTTTGAAGGTAGGATTAGGATGTCTTCCTTTTGGAAGCCCAAATCTTTGTTTTGCATGTAATCCAGTTGTCTCACAACCACCAAAACCGCCACAATCAAGATTACCGAAATCGCAAACTGACCCACGACCAAAAGAGATCGGAAATTCTCATGTCCTTTTCCTGCTTTGAAAGCGCCTTTCAGCACTTTTGCAGGCATGAAACCTGAGAGAAACAAAGCCGGATAACTTCCGGAAATCAAGCCCACAAAAGCCATCAATCCAAAAATACCCAAGAGGTATTCAGGATTTTCGAAGAAATTTAGGCTGAGGGTTTTTTCTGTGAAATTCGAAAAAGTCGGCAAGAATAGGTAAACCAGAATAATTGCCAAAATCATGGAAAACAGAGTCATCACAAAGGATTCGCCCATAAACTGACGGATTAAGATCATTTTATCAGCACCCATTACTTTGCGAAGTCCCACCTCCATGGAGCGCAAAGAAGATCTGGCAGTGGATAAATTCATGAAATTGATACAGGCAATCATCAGAATAAATAAAGCTACCGCGAGATAGACGAATACATAATCGATGTTGCCGTTTGCTTCGATTTCTGAAGCCAAATTGGAATACAGGTGAACATCTGAAATTGGCCAAAGATTAAGCTTGGTACCTTTAGACATCGGAATACCAGCTTGGTTTTCGCCCATGTGTCGGTCAATCATTGCAGGAAGTTTGGTTTCGAATGCCTTTCCATCAACTCCTTCAGCAAGCTTGATGAAGGTTGAAAAATTGTTTGAACCATAGTTGGACATAAAGGCTTCCTGTCCGCCATAAAACTGGACCACAGGAATCATCGAGCCGAGAAAATCGACATGGAAATGAGAATTTTCCGGCATATCTTCCATCACTCCTCTCACTTGAAAAGTAAACTCCTGCCCTGCTAGTTCTGCTTGCAATTCTTTGCCAACAGCAGATTCATTTCCAAAATACCGCTTGGCCGTACTCTCAGTCATGATGATCCCATCAGCTTCATTCAGTGCATTTTGACCTTCTCCCTCGATTATTTTCCATGAAAAAAGATCAAAAGACTCAGGATCGGCAAAGAAAAACCGTTCTTCAACCATTGCATTAGAGCCAGACTTGATCAATGCATCAAAATTAAATAATCGGGCAGAAACTGCGACATCCTCCGGAAAGTCGGATTGGATCAATGGACCAAAAGGTGGCGCTAAATGACCCAAATGAAGACTTTCTTCTCCATCTTGATTGAACCAAGCTCGAGAAACTCGGTAAATCCGATCCGAATCGGGATGGTATTTATCATAGCTCAGTTCGAACTGTACATACAACAATATCACAATACTCACTGCCATGCCGATAGCAAGACCAACCAAGTTGATCAACACATACATCGGATGCTTTTTGGCATTTCTAAAGACGATTTTGAAATAGTTTTTGAACATGGTTTAGTGGTCTTGTGGTTATTCTGATTTCAAACTTTTTACTGGATTGACAATGGCCGCACTGATGGCTTGGTAGCTCAC
>CAYTXN010000649.1:0-1646 GCA_964441195.1 uncultured Limnohabitans sp. | reverse complement strand
AGGATTGTTTAAATAGAATTCAAAGCTCAATTTGACCAGCGAACAAGCTCCCTCTCCTCAAGGAGAGAGCCTGTCCCGAGCAGCTTAGCGTATCGGGAGTTGGGGTGAGGTAGAAATGAGCCGACCGCTAGTCAATTCGGAAAGCTTAGATATTCGGAAGGAGAAATCGAGCCTGCCTGAGGCAGACAGGCATGGCTCAAAGCCATACCCAGAGGAATAATTGTCATCCATGCGAGACTAGGTCTGACCATAAAAAATCAAAACACATTAGAATTCAGTTGAGAAAGAATCAGATCTTTTCGTTGGCGTCACCAAATTGATCGAGATTGGAAAAGGAGCAGAACGAAAAGGTAGTCATCCAAAAAAAAACCTCCATTTTTCCTCACTTTTTTCTCTTTTACCCTAAAAATTACCCAGTACTGGGTATTTTTTTTGGTCGAGTTTTTAACTTTATTCAAGCCCTAATCAATTTAAGAACTATCCAATATTTATTTACTTGTCTGACATTCAATGTCAGATTTGGGCTTTAGAAAAGAGCCTAGGAAAATTAATTGTATTTTTGAGCATCATGGCAGAGAAGGCTTTTATTAATCCAACAATCCTTCAGTGGGCGAGAAAAACCGCTAAAATGACGGAAGAACAGGCTGCTTCTAAAGTAGGTGTTGATGTCGAGCGGTATAAATCTTGGGAAACTGGCGAAAACAAACCTACCATCCGCCAAGCACAAAAATTAGCACATGATTTCAGAAGACCATTTGCCATCTTTTTTCTTCCAAAAGTTCCCTCTGATTTCCAACCACTTCAAGATTTCAGAAAATCAGGATCCAAAGAATTAGGCACAGGATCAACATTCATAATCCGTGAAATACAACAAAAACAAGCTTGGATAGCTGAACTTAATCAGGAATCCGGTGAACCTGCTTTACCTTTTGTTGGTAAATTCTCTATTAATGATCAACCAGAAATTGTAGCAGCTGATATTATTCAAACTTTAGGAATTCAGCCAGGTGTTTACACCACTGGTAATCCAATAAAAGAATGGATCACAGCGGTAGAAAAGCAGGGAGTATTCGTTTCCCGAACAAGCTTCATTCATTCAAAACTCACCTTGGATAGTGATGAATTGCAGGGATTCGCCATAGCCGATCCCTATGCTCCTTTTATTTTTATAAACTCAGAGGACTGGAATGCACCCCAGCTGTTTACTTTAGTTCACGAACTAGCTCACTTATGGATAGCTAAGTCAGGAATCTCTAATGAAGTGGATTCGGATTTAATGGACAGAAACAAGCTTCACCCCGTTGAACTTTTTTGCAATCGAGTGGCGGCTTTAGCATTGATGCCGGAACCAATCATTCACCAATTCATTCTATCAGGATTTTCATTCAGGTATGATGAAATATTCTTTTTAGCTAGAAAAATGGGAGTCAGTTCCTTTGCCCTGATAGTAAGATTTTATCAAATGGGGTTGATATCAAAAATTCAATATTCTGTACTGAAGTCTCAGGCGGATCTAGGTTTTAAAGAATTTCTTAGAAAGGAAGAAGAGCGAAAAGCTAAACAAAAGGAAAGTGATGGCGGCCCTAATCCATATTTAATAAAGCTAAATAGAAACAGTCGGCTATTTACCCAAACGGTATTGGACG
>CAYTXN010000648.1:0-1656 GCA_964441195.1 uncultured Limnohabitans sp. | reverse complement strand
GTTTCCAGGATTTGCTGTTTGGCGATTTGAACCATTTTTTCAAACCACTTTTCCGCAGGAAGTATTTTCCTGTGTGTCTTCAAACCGTAACCGAGCATATTTTTTTTCCAATGGATAAAATACCACTCCATAGTCGGCTGATGAAACGCCCTCAAGGATCGTTTATCAAAAATGAATTTTTCAAAATTTCCTCCTTTGACTATTTTCCCAATCTGGCCAAAGGCTTCCTTGAAATCCTCTATAGGAACGTAGTCTGCAAGCAATTCACAGATTAGGATTTTCTTTTCTGCATTGACCAAAACTCTTGCATAGCGCTCTTCATAGGCTAATTCAAAGTCTTGAATTTCGGAAGGGTTCAGGGTTTCATTCATAACTAGGGAAGGTAAAGCTTAGTAAACTGAATTTTTACGTTGAGTGGTCACGTGCGCAACTTCTTCCTTGAACTCAGACAGCCGTTGTTCGAGTACAGAAGCATATTCAAGCGTGGTACGCATCATGTCTTGTTGAGACTGTATTTGCTCCTTCAATCGATATAGTTCTCGATTGACATCAGACAATTTCTCTTCGTATTGTTGTTTTAGCCGCTCTTTTTCAAGCTGGGCTTTCCTCAATTCTTCCTTGAAAATCAGGAATGATTCAGGTGGAGTCTTCATAATCACAGCACTTTCTTCTCGGGACCGTACCCGATGGTAAGACAATATGAACTGATAAAATGTTTAAGTTTATTTCAAATTTGACATTCCACCATCGATATGAAGGATTTGGCCTGTCATCCATGACGACTTTTCTGAAAGCAAAAATACCGTCGCCTCAGCCAGATCGTGGGAAGTTCCAATTCTTCCAAGTGGATGTCTTTTGTCCGATGCTTCCTTTTTTTCAGGCGTGGAAAGCAAGGCGCTCGCTAGTGGAGTCTCTGTCAAAGAAGGAGCAATGGCATTCACCCTGATCTTATTTGGTGCCCACTCAGCGGCCAAAGATCGTGTCAAGCCTTCTATTGCACCTTTGGCAGAAGCAATTCCAGCGTGAAACCCCATTCCCGTCTGCACTGCCACTGTACTGTAAAGTACTACTGAGGGGCTTGATGATTTTTTCAAACCTTTCATACAAGCTTGCAACACTCTGACAGCACCAAAGAAATTGACATCCATTTCGTTTTGAAAGTCAGCAATCGAAATTCTGTGAAATGGCTTTAGGTTGATTGTTCCAGGGCAATAGACCACTCCATCTATTACTTCCGGCAAATCGGGGATTTCTGAAAAATCTGTGGTGACATCCAACTCCGTGGTGTCATTTCCACTTTTGGAATATAAAAAGAGATTAGCTCCTGCATCCTTTAGAAGGTCGACAGTAGCTTTTCCTATGCCGGAGTTGCCACCGACGATTACAATGTTTTTATTTTTCATAATTGTTAAATTCTTTCTTTAGAATCGTTTGAGACCGATATTGTTTACTAATGGGCATAAAAAAACCGAGCGATTGGCTCGGTTTTGATTTAGGATAATATGGGGAGATTTATTTCTCCAAGCTGATATATTTTAGGAATTCATTTCTTGATTGCTCGTCAGTTTCAAACTTGCCGGAATAGAATGAAGTCACTGTGGAGCTGTTGGTATCTTTTACTCCTCGAGAACTCACACACATGTGATATGCATCCAT
>CAYTXN010000647.1:0-1673 GCA_964441195.1 uncultured Limnohabitans sp. | reverse complement strand
CACCGCCTCGAAAAATCCTAATTCCTGTACCATATCCTTCATTTATCCTTTTTTGCTCGATTGACCTGGAAATAAATCTAATGTTTGGGCATATTGCAGAAAATACAAACCCCGATCTAAACTCAAACTTATGTTTTTTACACTTCTTCGATTACAATATTTGAAGAGTTTGCGCTCGACCTCTTTCGCAAAAAGCCTGATGACCAATATCCTGATGGGCTTTTTGATCCTGATTTTGCTAAGTTATGTGGTTGGTTTGGGGATTTTGTTAAAGTCTATTCTGGACATGGCTGCACCGGGTGAAGATTACATCGCCTTGCTCAATAGCTTTATGATCTACTTTTTTCTAGCTGAGTTTCTATACCGATATTTTATTCAAAAGTTACCTGTAATCGAATTGGAAAGTTTACTTCACCTTCCTATTGGGAAGGGAAGAATTATTCAAATGCTTCTAGTAAGATCATTTATCTCACCACTCAGTATCATTGCAATTTTATTGTTTTTACCCATTTCTATAGAGGTGGTTAGTGCCAAATATGGCGCTATGGGGGCTATCACTTGGATTTCTGCGATCACCTTGACGAGTTGGACGATTCACTGGTTTATGTTATGGTTCAAGCAGCGGTTTGAGGATAGCTTGATTGGATTGTTTGTGATTTTTCTTGTTTTGGTCTTAGGGGCCGGATCCAGTTATTTGGGCTGGTTTAATCTGGGAGAAATCATGAAACCTGTTTTCGACTACTCGCTAGTCAGCCCGATTCCTTTTATTGGAATGTTGCTAGTGATGCTTGGTGCCTATTATCTGTGTTACAAATTTTATGTATCCAATGCCTATCTGGAGGATCTTTCAGAGGAGGAGGATGTCCGCTTTGTCAATCAGTCCATCGGATTTTTCTCCAGATTCGGATTGGCCGGTGAGCTGGCAAATTTGGAATGGAAACTGATCATCCGACACAAAAAGAGTCGGACTTACCTCATGTTGGCAGGATTCTTCTTACTGTATGGTTTGATTTTTTACAAAAATCCCCAGTATGCAACAGAAGGTTCGGGGATTAATTGGATTTTTATCTTTGTTGGGATTTTCATCACAGGGATTTTCATGCTACAATATGCCCAGCTATTTTTGAGCTGGAACTCGAGTAATTTTGATTTTTTCCTTTCCAAGAAGCAAGGAATAGAATCGCTCGTGAGAGGGAAATATCTGCTGTTTATTGGAGTTTCGTTTGTCTGTTTTCTTGCAGCAGTTCCATATACATTCTTCGGGTGGCAATTCCTTTTGCTTCACATTTGTTGCCTTTTCTTCAACATTGGAATTTTGATGCATTTGATCATCTATTTTTCACTTTGGAAACCCAAACCGATGGACCTGAATAAGGGAGCAATGTTCAATTATGAGGGAATTGGCGCGGCTCAATTCCTGATGATATTGCCGATGTTTTTAGCGCCTTATGCTATCTATGTGCCTTTCTGGCTTCTATTTAATGAATATGTTGGTCTTTTGGCCTTAGGAATAATTGGACTCATTGGCTTACTGGCTTTTAAGCCTTTATCCCAAATCAATATCAATAGAGTACTCAAAAATCGTTACGAAATTTCATCCTCATTCCGTCAAGAATTATGATTCAGATATCTCAACTCAAAAAACAATACAAAGAAGCCGTTGTCCTCGATGT
>CAYTXN010000646.1:0-1677 GCA_964441195.1 uncultured Limnohabitans sp. | reverse complement strand
ATCATGGTTGACTAATTGTCCAGCCCAACTTTGCCCAACATTTCCTGCCAGTCCGACATCAAAGCCAGCTTCTTTTAGCAAGTGATAGGTCAAAAGCGTGGTAGTCGTTTTACCGTTTGTTCCTGTGATTGCGATTACTTTCCCCGCACTGAATCTGTATGCAAATTCCAATTCATCAATAACCGGTATTCCATCTTCCATTGCCCTTTTGACAAGTGGTGCTTTCGTGGGAATTCCTGGGCTTTTGATGATCAAATCGCTGGATAAAATCTTTGATTCATCATGCCCTCCCTCTTCAAAGCCGATTCCAGCTTCCTGAAGTGCATTTTTTCGCTCAAGTGAAATTGAACCTGAATCAGATACCCAAACCCCATAGCCTTCCCGCTTGGCGAGCAATGCTGCTCCCAATCCGCTTTCTCCGGCTCCGAGGATGGCTATTTGTTTCATATTTATTTTACTATCTCAGTTTCAAAGTGGCCAAGGAGATCACCGCCAGCAAAATGCCGACGATCCAGAAGCGGGTCACAATTTTCGCTTCAGGTATTCCTTTCTTTTGGTAATGATGGTGCAAAGGAGACATCAGGAAAATCCTGCGTCCCTCGCCATATTTTTTTCGGGTGTATTTGAAATAGCCCACTTGGAGCATGACACTCACATTTTCAATCAGGAAAATTCCGCACATGATCGGAATCAATAGCTCTTTGCGAAGCGTCAAAGCCAAAACCGCAATCACTCCTCCAAGCATCAGTGAACCTGTATCTCCCATGAAAACCTGAGCCGGATAGGCATTGTACCAAAGAAATCCAATACAAGCACCTATAAATGCCGATGCGAAAATCACAAGCTCCCCTGAGTTGGGGATGTACATGATTCCGAGGTATTGGGAGAAAATGGCGTTACCGCTCAGGTAGGCGAAAATCGCAATCGCTAATCCGATGATTGCGGAGGTTCCTGCTGCCAAACCGTCAATTCCATCGGTGATGTTTGCACCATTTGAAACTGCCGTGATGATGAATATTGCAACCAAAATGTAAAGAACCGGCACCATGGATTCTCCAAGAAATCCGAGAATTACCTCGTAATCCAACTCATTGTTTTTTACAAAAGGAATTGTAGTTTTTAGTCCTTTAATATCCTGGAAGGATGGAGTCTCAACTACTCCTTCTTCGATGGAAACTGGAGTGGAAAACTCACGAATCACTACATCATCATTGTAATAAAGGGTAGCTCCGACGATAATTCCGATTCCGATCTGACCGACGATTTTGAATCGACCTTTTAGACCGTCTTTGTTTTTACGGAAGACCTTGATATAGTCATCCAAAAACCCAATCATTCCCAGCCAAACTGTGGAAATCAGCAAAAGGATGATGTAGACGTTATTGAGATTGGCGAAAAGAAGCGTGGGGATCAAAATCGCAGCAATCATCATCAGACCACCCATTGTCGGTGTTCCTTTCTTCTGAGATTGACCCTCCAAACCTAAATCACGAACGGTTTCTCCAATTTGCTTTCTTCGGATCCAGTTAATAATGGCTTCCCCAAAAGTGATCGTGATGATTAATGAAAAAACTGCAGCCATTCCCGCACGGAACGAGATATAGCGAAACACGCCCGTTCCGGGGATGTCAAGCACTCGATCTAAGTAGTCAAAAATGGGATAAAGCATATTAGTTT
>CAYTXN010000645.1:0-1680 GCA_964441195.1 uncultured Limnohabitans sp. | reverse complement strand
TCAGTTTTCTCAAAATTCTCCGGTACTGAAAATTTCTCGTCAAAAGTGTAATGAAGCGAGGGTCCAATCGAAAATCCAATCACCTTGAAAAGTCTCATCTTCACTAATACCGGAAGATCAACTCGCTGGAAATCAACAGACCCCAAATCCGTTGTAAACTGAGATTTGGTATAGATCATCTCTGGTCTCAAGGCTATGTCGTAACTTGATAGTTGGAAGAAAATCCCGAGGTGATAGCCCATATTTTCACCCGGTTTAGAAAAAATCTGTCCGGCATCTTTGAAGTACTTCCCACTGGTATTATAATTCATACCCCCTTTGAATCCAAAGCCAGACCCCTGCTGAGCATTTGATGAAAAAGCAATGCACCAAAATAAAAGAACAACCGACAGTAATTTTCTTGTGCTTATCATACTCTTAGGCTTTAAATTGAATTTATATTGTGGCAATTGCTTGAAATGTATCCCAGCTGACAATCCATTATTCCCCTAGTGCCGTACTTTGTCTTAAATAGAATTAAGAGCTTTTAAGAACTTGAGGCGAACAGAAGCAACGGATTGCTTGTTAAGCTCTTGTCAAAAAGTTGACCAAAAATTGAATTAAATCTGTAGAACCTGCACCAGATGCAAAAATTGCAAAAAATACCCATGATGATGATCACCTTATTAGTCAGCCTTTTAATGGCTTGCGGAAATACCACTACCGAATCGGTAGTAGCTTCAGACCAGTCTCAGGAGTCTGAAGAAAAGGTTGTTTTTTCCTCCAAAACCCAATTAGCCACTTTTGCCGGAGGTTGCTTTTGGTGTGTGGAAGCTCCTTTCGAAGATCTTGATGGCGTGATTTCTGTGGTTTCAGGATATGCCGGTGGCAAAGAAAAAAATCCAACTTATGGAGAAGTTTCCTCCGGCAAAACGTCCCACAAAGAATCTGTTCAAATCACCTTTGATCCAGAGGTAATCAGTTACTCGGAATTAGTAGATATTTTCTGGCAAACTTATGACCCAACGGATGTTGGAGGTTCTTTTTATGACCGGGGGCCGCAGTACGAATCAGCGATTTTCTTCCATGATGCGGAGCAAAAAAAGGTGGCCGAAGAATCAAAAGCCAGATTGGACAAATCAGGTCGATTCAAAAAGCCTATTGCGACGCCGGTAATTAAGTTTACCAATTTCTACGCAGCAGAAGACTATCATCAGGATTATTACAAAAAGAGTCCGAAGGAATATTATGCGTATCGAACTGGGAGTGGTAGAGATGCATTTATCAAGGAACATTGGCCTGAATTGAGTGAGAAAAAATACAAGGCGACGCCTAAAGCTGAACTCAAGAAAACCTTGACACCACTTCAATATGAGGTGACGATGGAAAACGCAACTGAATTTGCTTTCCAAAACGAATACAATGGAAATAAGGAAGATGGAATCTACGTATGCATCGTATCAGGCGCACCACTTTTCAGTTCCAAAGACAAATATGAATCAGGTTCAGGATGGCCAAGCTTCACCAAGCCGATTGATGCTCGGGTGATTGAGAAACCCATCGATAAGGAGATGGGCATGACGAGAGTAGAAGTTAGGAGTAAGTTGGGTGGAAGTCATGTGGGTCACGTTTTCTATGATGGACCTGCTCCCACGAATTTGAGATATTGTATGAATTCGGCAGCGATGAAGTTTATTCCAA
>CAYTXN010000644.1:0-1683 GCA_964441195.1 uncultured Limnohabitans sp. | reverse complement strand
TTCTACCCATATCAAGTCCCTAAAGGGACTATTCTTAGATACAACCATTTTTGTTTTTTCTCCAATGGAGCATTTAAGATAGTTTCCTGTCTTGTTTTGATCGAGGAGCTTTTGGCGGATTTTGCGGAAGAAGGAGAGCATCAAAGGTTGTCTTTGGAGTTTAATTCTTGGTCGATCAACACAAGAATCTCATTTAATTTATTAAAAATGCTTTGGTGATAATTCAACCTGTTGTTTTCCAAAACATACTTTTTTACCAAGATTCCAAGGAAATTTTTATCCCCCATCAGTTGGGATCTGGCACGGTTTAATTCTTGTGGGCTATAGGCCTTATCTGTATCAATAAATTGGAGTTCCTTGAGTAGTTCATGTCCCAATATTGGTGCATAAACTGAACTTATTTCTACCAATCTGGTAGTTAAGTCCATGCTTTCTTGCTCATCCTCAAATCCATACTTTAACTCTGCTGCATATTCCGCCAAAAGGCGATTGAGCTTGGGGTTTTTGAGCAATCCTGTCTTACCCGAACTGATCAAGGCATCGTAGGTACCATTGGTCGGTTTGACTTTCCAATAGGATAAAGCTCCCCGATAAAGGTATTTTCCCAAAGTATCCGGATTGAGGGTTTGGTCGTTCTCTATTAATACTTTTAATAGGTTGGAGTTGTAATTGACCACCCGGGTCTGATTGATATTTGTACTTTCCACATTGACTTTGCTTTGTAGAAAATCTGCTTTTAATGCCTTTAGTATATTTAATTCTTCAAGCTTTTCCTGGCGACCGGAATTCCATGTATTGATGCTCAATGCGATCAAAATCCCAATAACTACCAGTATAATTTCACCGATGGCGTATTTGAGGTAACTGCCTATCTTATTTTCCTTAAGGAGTTTTTGGCGGATTTTGCGGAAGAACTTTATCATTTATAGATGTTGTGTGATCAATATCTGTTCATTCAATCTGCTATTTTCTATTACTTAATTTCCTCTTTTATTTGATTTATCAGGCTTTCCGCCTCCTTAATTTTGTTCTCATAGGCGCCCTTCAGCCTTGTATGCAGGAATATCTTAAATCGTATTCCATTGATGATTCTTGTGTCTCCGGAATAATCCTCCAAGGATTTTTGTTTGATGTAGAATTCGGTTTCATCATCATGGTTTTGAATAGATTCCCGCCCGATAGGTATAAAGTCAAACCCCATCAAGTAAGGTCGAATTACATCCCGGGTATGGTTAATCATAGCTTCTTCCACTGATTTGAACTGTTCTGAATTGTAGTATTCAAATAGTGAATCAATAAGCGCTTCGTTTTTGATAGCCTGAAGTTTATCCGAAGAGGATAAATAATTAAAAGAAATCTTGTTGGAGTTAAATGACACCGTCATATTGATTGAGAATAATTTGTTCAAAAAATGAGTTTTAGAAAAGCTATTGGGGTTTTTTAGAATGATTAGAGATGAATCCAAATTTGAAATAATGAATTGATTATTTTCCAGTTGAAGACTTAGGGAAACAATATCCTGCTGGAGATTTGCACTCAATTTTTTCAGCTCAAAAGCCAGCTCTTTTTGTTCGATTCGATTGATATTCCAGTTGTTGGCTTGAATAGCAATGAATATCCCGATCACCACCAGAAGGATTTCGCCGACTGCGTATTTAAGGTAGCTGCTTATCTTGTTTTGCT
>CAYTXN010000643.1:0-1684 GCA_964441195.1 uncultured Limnohabitans sp. | reverse complement strand
AAATTGCGAACTTGGTCTTTTTCTTCCACTTCCTTCATCTTTTCTTCGACTTTATCGAAGTTTTCGAGGTAGCGCTGTACTTTTTTGTTGTTTTTGGAAGTGATGTCTGCACGGCAGAGTGTCATCAAATCCTCAATATCATCCCCCGCGTCAAAAAGCAGTCTTCGCATCGCTGAGTCCGTCACTTCATCCTTAACCAAAGCAATAGGACGTAGATGTAATCGAACAAGTTTCTGAACATACTTCATCCTATCATCCATGGGAAGCTTCATCCTGCGAAAGATGTTAGGCGTCATCCGTGCACCTCTATCCTCATGTCCATGAAATGTCCAGCCTACTTTTGGATTAAAGCGCTTGGTCGCCGGCTTGGCAATGTCGTGCATGATTGCAGCCCATCGAAGCCAAAGGTTATCCGACATCTGACAGACATTATCCAGCACCTGAAGTGTATGGTAGAAGTTGTCCTTGTGCGACTTGTCGTCTACTGAATCCACGCCTTGGAGTTCGACCATTTCCGGGAAAAACTCATGCAATAGCTTTGAAGCGAAAAGCAACTTAAAGCCATAGGAAGGTTTTGGTGTAGCGACGATTTTATTCAATTCATCAATAATTCGCTCAGCGGAAATGATCTGAAGTCTAGCGGCATTTTCAGAAATAGCAAAAAAAGTATCTGCGTCAATATCAAAGTTCAACTGTGAAGCAAACCTCACCGCTCGCATCATTCTTAGGGGGTCGTCGGAAAAAGTAATTCCCGGCTCAAGTGGAGTTTTGATATTTTTCCGTTTGATATCTCCCAATCCATCAAATGGATCAATCAGCTCTCCATAATCTTCCGGATTGAGGGAAATTGCCATCGCATTGATCGTGAAATCCCGGCGCTCCAAGTCCTCCTGCAAGGTTCCATCTTCCACAATTGGCTTTCTGGATTCCAGTCTGTAGGACTCTTTTCTCGCCCCGACAAACTCCAATTCCCAGTCGTCAATTTTGAGCATAGCCGTACCAAAGTTTTTGAAAACAGAAAGCGGAACATGCTGATCAAAGGACTTGGCAACCTCTTGGGCCAGGCTGATTCCACTTCCGATACAGGTAAAGTCAATGTCTTTGCTAGGCCGGTTGAGAACCAGATCACGCACGTAGCCACCGACTACATAGGATTTGATGCCCAGCGCTTTGCCGGCATTGGCGACTTTTCCAAATATTTCGAGCTCGTCAAGCTTGGTTTTGAAATTCATCGATTGATTATTTTGACATCGCCTTCCGGACCCAGAAACATTTCTTTGGTGCTGGGGCCCAAAAGCGGAAAATAAAGTTCGGTCTGGGCGTCTGCCTCTTTCGTTTGGTAGTCAATTTTAGACAAAACGGGCTGTGAAATCTGGAAAAGTAATTTGTTCCAGTTAGGTTCTCGGATTAAGGAAAAACTGATGTTGCCATCCTGAATCGGCGCATTTTTAATTACTCGGCTGACAGGACTATGGTAGATCGTTGGCTTGGAGGCAAACTCTACCACATCCAGCGACACTTCCGCAAAAGGCTCACAAACAGTACGGATCTGAAACATATCAAACAAGAGGAAAGTCCAGTCAAACCCCATTTCGGGTTTCCAATTCTCCAATTTCAGGAGCGTGAGATTCTTTCCGTTTCCTTCGCGGATGGTCACTTGGCCGGTTTCACGGAAGGTTTTGAC
>CAYTXN010000642.1:0-1690 GCA_964441195.1 uncultured Limnohabitans sp. | reverse complement strand
TGATCACTGGAGCTGGAGCAGTTTTTGGAAAAATGCTTCAGAATTCAGGCGTTGGCGACTTAGTTACTTCCAGTATGAGCGATGCGAATTGGGGAATATTTCTTCCGTTTTTGATTGCCTTTGCACTAAAAACAGCTCAGGGTTCGACTACTGTTGCGATGATCACTACCGCTTCGATTATCGCTCCGATTTTGGGTCCATTGGGATTGGATTCAGAGATCATGAAAGTCTTCACAGCCTTGGCCATCGGTGCCGGTTCTCTTTGTATTTCTCATGCAAATGATAGCGGATTTTGGGTGGTCACCCAACTCTCCGGAATGTCCATTAAGCAGGGAAATATGTCTCACAGCTTGGGAACTTTAATTGCTGGGACGACCGCTATTCTGATGATTTTTGTGCTGTCATTGGTAGTGGGCTGAAAGTTGTCCCGTGTCAGAGGACCGATGACCGATGTTTGGCTGAACTTCAGCGTTCGATATTTAGTGTTCAATATTCGATTTAAAAAAATTATCCAAGTCCTATAAAACTCTTAAAGAATCAGCCCTGCAGATTAGAAGTTCAAACTCTAATCTGCAGGGCTTTTGCTAGTATCATTTGCGATTTCTCACTTTATACTTCGCACTTTATCTAGCTGTCCAACCTCCATCTACAGTCAGCATCGAACCTACCATGTAAGTCCCTGCATCGGAGGCTAGGAAAATCGCTGCACCCTGAATTTCTTTCAACTTTCCCCAGCGGCCTAATGCGGTAGCTCCGACTACAAACTTTTTCCCTTCTTCTGTATCTGCAATCGGTAGGTTCATCTCTGTCAAAAATGGTCCGGGGCAGATCGCATTAACTGTAATATTCCAAGGGGCAAATTCCAAAGCTAAGGCACGAGTCATTTGCACTACAGCACCTTTACTGGAAGCATAAGGTGTACGATTAGCCAAACCTACCAAACCCAAGGTACTGGCGAGATTAATAATTGCTCCCTTTTTCTTTTCCTTCATATATGGAGTCACCGCTCGTGCAGCCAGCCAAGTACCTGTCACATTCACATCCATTACTTTGGTGAAATCTTCGTAGCTCAGTTCATCTATTGCTCCTCGGATATTGATACCAGCGGAATTGATCAGAATATCTATGGAGCCAAAAGCATCAAAAGCCGATTTTGCCATTGCTTCCATGGCGGCTTTATCCACGACATCGGCTGCAAAAGTCATGGCTTTAACTCCATATTTTGCTGCTATTTCAGCAGCGGCATCATCCCCGTCAGTTGCATTTCGGCTGACCAGCATTACATTGGCGCCAGCAGAAGCCAATCCGGCAGCCATAGCCAAACCGAGGCCTTTGGTACCACCTGTGATAATGGCAGACTTGCCTTTAAGTGAAAAAAGAGAAATACCTGGAAGTTGGGAAAGATCAAATTGGGACATGGTTTTTTTGTTTTTTGAATTTGTAATTTGGTAATGGGTAAGTAGTAAGTGGTAAAAAGTAGGTGGTTTCGGTTTCACAACTTACCACTTACAATTCACCACTTACAAAGATTTATAACGAAAGATTAGCTTTGGAATACTCAAGACACTTAACCACATTCTCCTCCTCGAAGGCGAGCCTTTCTTCAGCATTTAGGTTTTTTACTTCTGGAAGGGTATTAGGGTAGTTATTGTCTCGAACTATTCTTAGGATTTTTGCCAGGTCTTGAGCT
>CAYTXN010000641.1:0-1697 GCA_964441195.1 uncultured Limnohabitans sp. | reverse complement strand
GTATTGGCGCTCCCGATCTTGTAATCGAAATTTTGTCTCCGGGAAATAACAAAAGGGAGCTAAAAAATAAATTCGAAGTTTATGAAGAGTCAGGAGTAAGCGAGTATTGGGTCATTCATCCCAATGAACAAACACTTTTAATCTACACGCTTGTCGAGGGGAAATATCAATCGTCAAGACTATTTGTAGCTGGAGATACGGTAGGCTCTTCCTGCATCGAAGGATTCCAGCTTAATTTAGAGGAGATTTTTGAGGGGTAGATTGAAAAATCTACACCAATAGTTTAAACTTCTTTCCAGGAAGTGATTTTACAATTCCTTCAAATTCCAGCGATAAAAGTTTGGAGGAAAGCATCCCCAGTGGAATTTCGGTTTGATAACTTATCTGGTCGATTTCAGATTCTCCTTTTTCCAAAAGTAACTTCAATATGGCGGTGTCTTCCTCATCTCGTCCATCCAAATCCAAACTCGGTTTCTTGATCTTTTCCTCTCCGGGTTTACTCCAGAACAAAGCCTCGGCAATATCCCCGGGACCTGTGTATATCGATGCTTTCATCTTCCGGATGAGATGATTGCATCCTTCAGAAAATGGGGACTGTAGGTTTCCCGGTACTGCAAACACGTCTTTATTATAAGAATAGGCGATTTCAGCTGTGATCAATGCGCCGCCTTTTTCTGCAGCCTCTACCACGATCAATGCATCGGAAAGACTGGCGATAATTCGATTTCTAGCTGGAAAATTACCTGGAACCATCGTGCTTCCCGGAGCATATTCGCTCATCAAGATCCCTGATTCCTGAAGTTGCTCAGCGGTTTTCTTATGGATTGCCGGATAAATCTGTGTGATCGGAGAACCCATCACAGCGATTGTTGGGAGACCAACCTGAAGTGCTGCCCGATGGGCTTCGATGTCGATGCCATAGGCCAAACCGGAAATAATTACCGGCTGGTAGGGAAGGAGGTCTTCGACGATTTTCCGCGTAATGGATTTTCCATACGTTGTAGCACTTCGAGTACCTACGATTCCCACACTTCGCTCAAAATTCAGATTTCCATTTCCTTGTGTAAAAAGTACCACAGGACCATCTTCCTGTATTTTCAGTCTGGAAGGGAAATTTTGATCGGTTGAAATGATGATTTTAAATCCTTTTTTTTCACTTAGGTTAATTAGGTCATCTGCCTTTTGAAGTAAGGATTCGGCTTGTCGCTGGATCTCCAATAGTTTTTCTCCTACTCGGGGGATCTTGGAAGCTTTCCTTTTGTTTAGCTGAAAAAATGCTTTGGCAGAACCGCTGTAGGCTATAATGGCTTTGAATACTCCGGGGCCAACCTTAGGAGCAAGGGAAAGTGCTAAATGGTAGCGAAGGTTTTCAAGATTCGTTTCTGATTTTAAGTTCATTCTTCAGATTGATTAAAAAGTCCTTGATTTCCTGAAGTTTTTGAACTGCTGCAATTTTGTCAAAACCTTGATTTTTGCCTGATGCAATTACTTCTTGGGCACCTTGAAGCGTATATCCTTTTTCCTTCACTAGGTGGTACACGTATTTGATTTTTTGGATATCCTCCTTGGTGTAGCGTCGATTCCCTTTTTTGTCTTTTTTCGGACGAATAATATCAAACTCACCTTCCCAATAGCGGATCAATGAAGGGGCTACTTTGAACATTTCAGCTACTTCCCCGATGGAATGGTATTTTTTC
>CAYTXN010000640.1:0-1699 GCA_964441195.1 uncultured Limnohabitans sp. | reverse complement strand
TTAACATTTTTTAATACGATAAAAATCGTACTTTTTTTGAAATTACGAATCACTTCGTATAACTTTGGTACGAAAGTAATCGTAGAAACTGCCATGAGCAAACCAACTGAATCGGAATTAGAAATTTTATCCCTGCTTTGGGAATTGAAAGAAGCCAGCGTTCGGCAGATCCATGAGCGATTGGCTGAGACCAAAGACACCGGATACACCACCACGCTAAAGACCATGCAAATCATGCATGCCAAAGGGATGGTCACTAGAGACGAGGAAAATCGATCACATATTTATCGGCCAGCCACTAATCAGCAAGAGACTCAAAAGTCATTATTGAAAAACCTGATGAGCACAGCTTTCGGCGGATCTTCCAAAAAATTGGTGATGCAAGCTTTAGGTCAGGACAATCCTTCAAAAGATGAAATCGATGAAATCCGCGCATTCCTTGATCAACTCGAAAACAAATAGCTATGAAACTTTTAAATGACTGGATTTCCGAAAGTCTGCTTAAAGCCCTTGGCTGGACCTTGGTCCATTCTATTTGGCAGCTTATTTTAATTGCAGCGGTACTTTGGATTGTTTTGAAGCTCGTCCATCGGGCCAAACCTGCATTGAAATATGGATTGGCAGTAGGTGCGTTGGCGCTTTCTTTTGTAGCTGCTGTTAGCACATTCTTGTATGAAATAGACCATGAAAAACCCTCGACGCAAGTTTTTTATGAGGGCGATTTAGATGTCTTTTTCACTAATCCTTCAACTGTCCAAGCTGAGGATGGGCTAGGGTTTGGAATACAGGAAGCCACATTTTGGATAGATCAGAATTTGTCCCTGTTGGTTAATTTCTGGTTTCTGGGCGTGATTCTCTTTCTTTTCAGACTTGTGAATAGCCTTTCGGAAATCCGAAGTCTTAGAAAATCATCCAGTTTAGTCACAGATTTTCAGCTCGAAAAGATCGTTTACCGAATGGCTGGAAAGATGGGAATTAAATTAAATGTTCAGCTAAGAACTACTGATTCTGGAGTGTCTCCTTTGACATTCGGAACTTTCAAACCTATTATTCTCTTTCCCGCGAGCTTACTCCTTCAGCTTTCTCCTGCTCAACTCGAGGCCATCATCGCTCACGAACTCGCTCATGTGAAGCGAAATGATTACCTCGTCAACCTGCTCCTTTCGGGTTTGGAAGTCATTTTCTTCTTTCATCCTTGCTATTGGTGGATGAATAATACCTTAAAAGAACTGCGTGAAAATGCCGCAGATGATCTGGTCATGAAAGCTGGAATTGAACCTAAAAATCTGGCCACCAGCTTGGCCGAGGTTCTCAATTTTGCAAAGCAAAATCCTCCGGAACTAGCCCTAGCAGCTAGCAAAAAACGAAATCCAACACTTCAAAGAATCAAGAGAATGCTTGGTTATCCTGCTCAAAACTATCCACAAAACCCTATTATTTCTATCCCTATGTTATTCACACTAATCCTAAGTGCAGGCTTGATGGCCAGTGCACAACAAGACACACCAAAACCAACTGAGCCGGTTGCTCCAATTTCTACGGTAGCACCTGTGGTCGCTGTAGAAGCTATTGCTCCTATTGCTCCAGATACTACTGTCATCAAAAAATCTGAAACTCCAGAAAGTCCAAAGTCCTACCATTTCGGAAAAAACGTGATGGTTTTCTCTGATGGAGGATATTCCTACAGAATTTCTGGAGA
>CAYTXN010000639.1:0-1700 GCA_964441195.1 uncultured Limnohabitans sp. | reverse complement strand
GGTGATCGGGTATGGGGATTACAGGACAATGGCGCTGGAACTCACGGTGAATTCGCCAGCATTCCTGTAAAAACTGCTGTTATGAAAATCCCCGAAGGAGTGGATTACAAAGAAATCGTAGCCTGCGCTGAGGCGGCTCATTATGCTTACAACTTCCTGAACAAAGTAAAACTTGAGCCAGGAAATCATGTTTTGGTCAATGGCGGAACTGGTGCCATTGGTTCGGCAGCCATCCAATTATTGAAAGTTCATGGGGTAATGGTCACTGCTGTTTGCCATGAAATCAATGTGGAGAAAGTAAAGGCTCTTGGCGCTGATCGGGTCATTGCATTGGAAAAAGTAGATTTTACGAAAGAGAAAATCCTATACGAGTTTGTACTGGATGCTGTGGGAAAAAGCCGATTTTCATTATGCAAGCCAATTTTAAAACCGGGAGGTATTTATATATCATCCGAACTTGGGCCCAATTGGGAAAACCTGACTTTGGCCTTGACTACTCCAATTTTTGGCGGAAAAAAAGTCATATTCCCTCTACCCCTAAACGTTTTAGAAAGTATGACTGTCATTAAGGATTTGCTTTTGAAAGGCCAGTTTAAACCCTTGATTGATAGATCATTTTCTCTTGATCAAGCTAGGGAAGCCTTTGAATATGTGGCTTCAGGAAAGAAAATTGGAAATGTAATTTTGGAAATTGCAAGTGATTCCTAAGCAGAACAATTCACTGATTTTTTTCTCTAAAAAAATATCCATGAATAAAGCATCACACTCGCAAAAGCCATCAACGGCCCGATCAAAATCATCAGTAATCCTCCCGGTCTGAAGGATTTCTGCTCGACCATTCCTGTGGAAAAAGCAATCGCATTTGATGGAGTAGAAACCGGCAAAAGCAAAGCACAAGAGCAACTTAAAGCTACAATTAACGGAACGGCCATTCCCCAAATTCCGGGTAGAGAAAGTCCTAATGGCACTAAGATGGAGGCAGCGGCGGTGTTACTCATGATGTTGGAGATTAAGACGGCAATCAAAGAAAAAACCAAAGTCACGCCGAAAATAGGAATGGGAAGTGCATCAATTTTGGACATGATGATATCGGTCAACCCAACCTCCACCATTGCAATCCCTAAAGAAAGGCCTCCTGCTACAAGCATCAATGTGTCCCAAGGAAGCCTTCGGACATCTTCGGCTTTGATAACTTGAAGGACTGTCAATAGTAAGATTGGGATGGCCGAAGTGGCTGCGATTGGAATCCCATGGATCGGTTCGGTAATCCACATCGAAACCGTCACAAACAAAACAAAAATGACAGCATTTCGCTCGAATTTCTTTTGAGTAGACCGTTCTCCCATTAGCTCTTTTAGGTCAACGCCAAGTTCCTCCAATTGCAATTTTCGCTTCAAAAATCTCCAAAAGATATAGATCGAAATCAGGGCCATTGGAATTCCAAAGACCATCCAATCGACAAAAGTCAAGTTGATTCCAAGTTCTTGCAAACCGCCGACAGCGATGGCATTTGGAGTACTTCCGATTATTGTTCCCATTCCTCCAAGCGTAGCAGCAGCTGGAATTCCAACCAAAAGGGACTTGGCGAAGGACGAATTCTTACCAATAAGATGGACAAGTGGCAAAACGGAAGATACCATCATCGCGGTAGTCGCAGTATTGGACATCACCATACTTCCACATGCCGTAGTCAACATCAA
>CAYTXN010000638.1:0-1704 GCA_964441195.1 uncultured Limnohabitans sp. | reverse complement strand
TTTGACGGAAAAGGGATGCGCGTAGATGGCGTCTCAGAAGGAAAACCTGCCCAAGCAGCCGGATTGCTCAAAGGTGACGTGGTCGTTCAGCTTGGCGACTCGACCGTTTATGACATGATGAGCTACATGCGTGCCTTGAGTGCTTTTCAAAGAGGAGATTCCACCAAAGTAGTGATCGAAAGAAGTGGACAGCAAGTGCAAGCGATGGTAAAGTTTTAGGGAGATTATTTTTTTCTCCTAAGACCTGTATCATGTCAGCTAATGATCTCGTCTTGAAGACAAACTAAACTCACAAACCATGAAATTCTCTTACTTCTATTTTTTACTGTTTGCCGTTCTATTGCTTTCCTGCGATAAGGATGACGAGCAATTGCCATTAAGTTTTCTAGAAGGAACATATGAATTGGCAAATGAGAACACGGATACCAACATTTGGTATGTCAACCAATACGTATTCAAGTTAGATGGCACTTATGAAACTTTTCAATTCTTAAGAGATACAAAAGATGGACCGAACTTAGGGGTTGCTTACTATTCCAAAGGAACTTATACACTAAGAGGTGAGGAATTTATTACCACAAGCACTGAAGCTGCAGGAGTAAATTATGAAGAATTCCCCGAGGGATATGCTGACAGTCTTGCTGAATTGGATCCGATAGAGGTATCTGAATCTGCACCTTCAAAAGGTATTCTAAAGCAAATGGAAGAAGGAGAAAAAATCTCAATCGTTTTTGAATGCAATGATACTTTTTCCGAAAATTTTATCCTTCTCTCTTGTATTGGCGTTCAGGAATATGTCAAAGTGGATTGATAAAGGAACAAATAAAAAAAGGAGGCTTGTTCCAATCTTGGAATAAGCCTCCTTTTTTTCCTAGTCCATCGGATTCGCCTCCACACCTTCAAAAGTCATTTTGATCGGCTTGATCGTCCCGTCATCATTGAATTCCATCACATCGAGGCAGGTGACCCGATGATCTCTTCCTTCATTGGGAATCGGTCTGCGGTGATATACCATGTACCATTCGTCAGTTCCTGGCTTTTGGATGACCGAATTATGTCCTGCTCCAGTTGCGACCGTTGTATCTGATTCCAGAATTGTTCCAATCCTGCGATAGGGTCCGGTTGCTTTATCTGCCATGGCATAGGCCACTTTGTAGGTATCTTTAGTCCAGCCACCTTCAGACCACATCAGGTAGTAAGTTCCGTTTCGCAGAAACATAAAAGGTCCCTCCACATAGCCTTGTGGGGTGATTTCGTGGAAAAGCTCCCCATCCTCCCATGGTTCAAACCCAGTAAAATCCGCATTCAGTTTGCCGATATTGCAATGGCTCCATCCACCGTAAAAAAAGTAATGAGTGCCATCCGTATCCTTGAATACAAATTGATCAATTGGCTGCGCATCATTGTAAAATTCTGAAAGTAAAGGCTTGCCGAGTAAATCCTTAAAAGGTCCTTCGGGTTGATCTGCCACAGCTACGCCTATTCCACCGAAGTGATTGATGTCATGGTTTGGGTCCCAACCTGGTCTACTTGGACGTTGGATGTCATTAGCTGCAAAAAAGAGGTAATATTTTCCGTTTTTCTCGATAGCGGCTGGAGCCCACATGGCTTGGCGAGCCCATTTGATTGCTGCAGTATCTAGGATTCGCTCATGCTTTTCCCAAGTAACCAAATCTTTGGATGAAAAAGCATCAAAGTGCAGCT
>CAYTXN010000637.1:0-1706 GCA_964441195.1 uncultured Limnohabitans sp. | reverse complement strand
TCTTCCAACCAAATTGCCCCATTTTCCGCTACTCCAAACTGTCCATCCAAAATCGCCAATCCTAGATCTTCCAGCTCATGGGGATCGTTCGGAAGGGATAAAGTAGAGTGGTTTTTGAATTGAGAAGAAAGTGAAATCACTTTGGAAAAATGCATAGTGGGAAGCCAGCTCTCAAATTCATCTTTGGAGAGCATCTCGCCTTTATTTCCCTGAATTGATTGTGTAAAAAGTTCATGTAAATCACCTGAAAGTCGAAAATCTGGAATTTCAGGCAAATTTTTCTCTCCTGTTACAATCCCTGCAATCGCTGACAAAATCCTTTCTCTACTGCTCATGATCGATTCTTTTGATACCATTGCTGAAAAGTCTCTTTCGGTGTATCTGGCAGATTTCTGCTTTTTCCCCAAGTATTAAGCGGATGATAAATCAGGCTATCCGGCAAAGCTTTGAGAGCCGAACGCATCAGACTTCCTGAGATTTTATACGCTAAAGGACTTTTGAATATTCCGCTTGCAAGCTTCATGGATAGCCCTTTCCCGAATTCTCCATGAGTTTTGGTGATTTCCTGTCTCCACTCATAAAGCTGTTCGTGGATATTTATTTTCACAGGACAGACATCCGAGCAGCTTCCGCAAAGCGTGGAGGCAAAAGGGAGTGTGCTGTGCTTTTTCATATCCAGTCCAGGGGATAAAATCGATCCAATCGGCCCCGGAACGGTGCTTCCATAGCTAAATCCACCACTTCTTCTGTAGATCGGACAGGTATTCATACATGCCCCACAGCGGATACATTTAAGGGAATTTTTGAATTTCTCACGTGCCAGTTGGGCCGTACGGCCATTATCAACTAGGATGATATGGATTTCTTTTCCCGGGGATGGACTTCGGAAATGCGAATTGTAATTAGTAATAGGTTGACCTGTAGCTGAGCGCGCAAGAAGTCTGAGAAATACAGCCAAGTCTTTTCTCCGAGGGAGAATTTTTTCAATTCCCATGCAAGCGACGTGGACATCGGCTAAGTGAACGCCCATATCGGCATTTCCCTCGTTGGTGCAGACCACAAATTCTCCAGTCTCAGCAATACCAAAGTTAACACCGGTAATGGCGACTTTGGCTCTAAGAAATTTTTCTCGAAGGTGAATTCTAGCCGCTTGAGTCAGGTATGTTGGATCATGATTTCCCTTTTCTGTATGAAGTTTTTCATGGAAAAGATCTGAGATTTCGCCCTCTTTCAGGTGAATCGCAGGAAGGACTATGTGGCTTGGCGGCTGATTAAGAAATTGAACGATCCGCTCACCCAAATCAGTATCTACTACTTCGATTCCCTGATTTTCCAAATATGGATTCAAGTGACATTCTTCAGTCAGAATAGATTTACTCTTGACAATCGCTTTGCAGTTTTTCTCCTTCAGAATTCGTAAAACGTGCTGATTGTGCTCCTCCGCATCGGCTGCCCAGTGGATTTTGATCCCATTTTTGATCGCGTTTCGCTCGAAATCTTCCAAGTACGAACCCAAATTTGCTAAGACATTGTCTTTGATTTGCGAAGCAAGTTCTCGGAGTTGTTCCCATTCAGGAATAGTTTTACTTATGCGATCACGCTTATCCCGGACAAACCAAAGGGTTTCATCATGCCATTTGGATCTGTCTTGATCTTTTAAAAATTCGGTAGCTTTATCTGGATGGCTCATGAGATGGCTTGGTTTA
>CAYTXN010000636.1:0-1708 GCA_964441195.1 uncultured Limnohabitans sp. | reverse complement strand
CCGATCAATGCCGTAATTGGACTGCAAATTTATGACTCTGAATTCTAAATGCCAAACCTGAAATCAATCTTTCTGACAAAACTTTCTATATTTTTTTTTCTGCTTTTACAAAGTATTCATTGTCAGGCCAATGTGCCTCAGCTTTTGGTTGCAGATTCTTTGTTTGCACAGCGCAGCTACAAGGAAGCACTGGAGATTTACCAGTCAAACTATCAATTAGGCATTTATTCCCCATCAATGCTTCTCAAAATGGCTTTCATTACTGAAGGAATTGGTGATAAGGAAAGTGCAACGCTTTACCTTAGTAAATACTATGACCTCAGCCCAAATCCTCAGACAATTACAAAAATTAAAACCCTAACTGGGCAATCTGAACTTGTAGGTTATGAGGTCAGCGATGGGATGAGGTTTGTGCTTTTTTTATTAGAATTCAAAGAGATAATAGTCGGTGCCTTGACATTGACCTTGCTAATTTCCCTAATTTTCCTTTGGTCAAAAGGAAACAAATTGACTGAAGCGAGATTTTATATGCCTTCTATTCTTTTGATAGCACTCATATTTGTCGCTAATAATTTCCTTAAATCTCAAAACGCAGCCTTGGTTACCAAAAGCCCTACATTAATTGTCTCAAAACCAAGTGCAGGAGGCGAAAAAGTTGATTTAGTAGAACCGGGGCACCGTGTGAAAATAAGGGCATCCAAAGACATTTGGTACGAAGTCGAGTGGAAAGATAAAATTGCTTACATCCGAAAAGACAATGTGACCCGACTTTAGTGAGATTCATAAAGCAAAAAGCCTCCCAAATTACTTCGGGAGGCTTTTTTGTGGAGCTGGCGAGATTCGAACTCGCGTCCAGATAAGGAAACAACGTACCGTCTACATGCTTAGTCATCGGTTGTTTTTTCGACCACGCTATGCTGGATGACACACCTGAGTAATTGAATATCAGGTGGTTGTATCTATAAGTAAGATTAGTGTTAGGTCTAAAAAAATGAAATTCTTTATCTGGATTTACAAAGCTTGAAATCAAAAAAATGGTGGTTTGGGATGGTTTAGCCGCCAAATAGCCACCAAAAATGTACCGTACAAAAGTCATCTTAAAGTCAGTTAGTAAAGCAACAAATCTTGGAAATCTGGTAATAGAGGCCACTTTTATTTCTAATGGAAAAAGAGATAGAGTCTATATTCCTACCAACGAAAAAGTTATTAGCCACCAATTTTTGGGAAGTAAAATCTCCAAGTCTAATCCAAACCACAAGCAAATATGGGAGAGAGTGGAGGTGGTTCATGGAAATGTCAGGCAGTTACTTTTTGATATAGAGGAGCAGTATGGATTCTGTACAGCTGATCTGTTTAAAAAGAAATTCTATAAAGAGAATGAGGAGAATGAAGAGGATCTGCTAAGTCTTTTAAACCAGTTTATTGAGCTTAAAAGATTAACTCTAAAACCTAAGCTTGTTCAAAAACTCCAGGCCATAGAAAAGCATCTGAAGGAATTCTTGGGTAAAAAAGTCATTTATCCTTTAGACTTCAATCAGTTGATTGTAAACCAGCTTACCCAGTTTTGGAGGGATAAGAAAAGGTTTCATCCTAACACCATTGCCAAGAACTTCAAGTTCATTAGACAATTTCTGAATCACCTGTATCATGAGGAAATATTAAAATCCACCAAGTATCAAAGATTTCAATATCCAAGAGAAGTTGAGAC
>CAYTXN010000635.1:0-1708 GCA_964441195.1 uncultured Limnohabitans sp. | reverse complement strand
AATACATGCGAGATTCCATCTGACCTTAAAAAAATTAAATTATAAACAGATGAAATATTTAAAAATTAATTCTTTTCAAAGGTCCTAAAACTGGGTTTACCTCTCTTGGTACAATCTCACTTCCGAAATCCGACATTCCTTCCTACTCTTCCCCAGTCTGCAAATCATAATTCACCATCCAGCCGATGCCGAATTTATCTTCGAAACTGCCGAAATAAGCTCCCCAGAAAGTTTTTTGGTAGTCCATCTCCACTGATCCACCTTCGGATAGTTGGGAAAATATTCGCTGACCTTGATCTTTTGAATCGACGTTGATAGAAACATGGTTATGATTTCCTTTGATCCAAATATGTCCCATGCTTGGGCTGGTGTCACTGGCCATGATTTTGAGTCCATCCGCAATTTTTAGACTGATATGCATTACTCTGTTTTTCTCTTCCTCAGGAAGATCCATGCCGGGAGCTTCACCGAAACGACTGATTCCGCCCTCAAATTCTCCACCGAGAATGGATTGATAAAAAGTCATGGCTTCTTCGGCTTGGCCGTCAAAGTTGAGATAAGGATAGATGTCCATAGTGTTTTGGTGTTTAGGTTGAATCTAAGTTACGAATCAGCCTTAATCTTAGCCAGCGAATTTGCGTCTACTTTGAAACTTAATATTGCTAAAAGCACACCGATACCCGCGGTCACAAAGGCAAAAGTTAGATTTTGAAAAGAAATGGGAATGGAAATCAATTGAAGAGACCAGCCAGCTAGCCAAGTGAGATGTCCTTGTGAGGATTTTTCCTTTCGGACTTTAATCAATTCCGCATTTTTTCCCTCATCTATTAAAGGCCAGAAAAAATCCCGGTATTGCCAAACGAGGTATAAATTCATCAAGAAAAGAACGGAAAGCACATAAGGCGTCCCAGCCCAGTGTTGGGAGATGGTGACCATCAAGATGTTTAAAATCATAGGAATCATCATGATGCTGCCGATGAGTTTGTACCGAGTGGTCATTAGCATAAAGCCAATGGTAATCTGGCAGACGGCGATAAATTCCGCATAAAGCCCCAACTCGTATTCTGCAAGTCGCTCCACGAGCCACGGTGGACCAATCCAGCCAATAAATTGATGTCCTGCGTAAAGCTTGACCATGCCGGCACCCCAAAAGGTGAAACCTAGAAAAATGGATATCAGGTGGGGAAAGATTTTTTTCATTAGAGAAGGTGGCTGAAGTGGTAATGCTCGAGGGCGAGAAAAGTTACACAGATTCTAGCTTTCCAGAATAAAGTTTGATTTCAAAGCATGATAGATTCGGAGCTTTCTCTTTATTTTGGAATCAAATCAATCTTTTTAAACAAACCATGTCAGCAAGCGAACTAGGAGTGGGGAGCCAGATTGGTCACCCGAAATTTGGAACAGGAGTCATCGTCTCCGTGGATGAGACCTATTACAAAATCTATTTTTCCTCATTGGAGGAAGTCAAAACCCTCGCTCGGGATTATGAGGGTTTCTCAGTGGTGGAAGCGAAAGTTCCGGACTTTCCCATGTTGACTATGAAAGATGTGGAACGGGCGATTCGAGAAGCCTTGATTGCAACCTCTGAGCGAGCTCCGTTAATCCCATTGGGCGGAAAATGGATGGGTGGGACCTTAGTGATCGAACCCTCGGACAAAAGCCTTCAAGCGAAAGAGATACCTGTCGAAACCTTTTTTCACAAAATCGT
>CAYTXN010000634.1:0-1709 GCA_964441195.1 uncultured Limnohabitans sp. | reverse complement strand
ATCCCATCAATGTTTTGTCTAGTCTACTAAAATTCAAACCTTTATTCTCATTTTACTGGCTTTTGACTTGCTAAACCCTGTCATTTCCTTTTTGTATGTTCACCGAAGATTTAAGACTCAGACTGACACGACTGTCGAGCTGAGCGGAGTCGAAGCCCAGTCTAATTCAAAATCAAGCTTTCCTAACAAACTCCGACTTCAGCGCCATCGAACCAAAACCTTCGATTTTGCAATCGATGTTATGGTCTCCTTCGACTAATCGGATATTTTTGACTTTGGTGCCGGCTTTGATTGATTTTGGAGCACCTTTTACAGGAAGATCTTTTGCGATCACTACAGAATCTCCGTTGGCAAGGACTGTTCCGTTGGCATCTTTTACTACCAGGCCAACTTCTACTTCAGCTACTTCCTCAGGATCCCATTCGTGACCGCAGTCAGGACAAACCATGAGGTTATCCATTTGATAAGTGTACTCGGATTTACATTTAGGGCAAGGAGATAAATTTTCCATGGGACAAAGATAAAATTAATTTATACCTAAGCCTTGTCCTCATTTTTTACAAACTCAAGTTGCCGACCATTAGACTGGCTGGCTAAAATATCAATAAAGCGAGGTCAATAACTGATGGAGTACAAGATCCATCTTATCCAGATCAAACTGACGATCGCCTCCATAGACCACGCCCGAACTGATCCCCATCCATGCGATTTCATTGGTTTTGGCGTCCTGGATCAAAAAAATCGCCTTTCCTATCATTCCTCGATTAATGACCGGTCTACTGCCCCCGCTGGGAATCCTATTGCCCGAATTACTTGCACTATAAAATGGTCCTGGAATAGACGAAGTATAGAATTTTCCTCCGTCCTTAATGAAATCCCGGGAAACAATCACTCCTTGAATCAAAAAATCAGGATTTTCTGAAGCTTCTTCAAATCCAAATTCGATTAATTTGTCTCTGAACGTATGTTTGAGTCGCTCATTTCTTTTGTCAGAATAATCCTCTTCTATCATTTTAAAAGTCTGATATTCTTTTAGCATTTCTGAATTGGCAAGAGCGTCTACCCTGACAGTTTCTGAAACCTTACAGGAACCCAAAATAAAAACTAGAGCGAGTAAGGGGAGTAGATTTTTCATATATCAAAAATTTGGAAGTAACTAAAACTACGAAATATTCAATGAGTAGTTCACTTTGAATCACGATTTTAGAAATTCACCTTAAAATTCACTCCAGAAGGCCCCATACTAATATTCTGTACCAAACTTGGAAGTTCTTTCCCATTTGCCTGATGAAACCCATACATCACCCCATCAAAAGCCAACAGAAAAGCTCCTTGAAGAATAACCGATTTTCCAAAACCTATCAGTCTCGGATTGTCTTTACGCAAACCTCGCTCCTTCATGTAAAGCCCTCCTGCCATATAAGCCAAATCCAAAGCGCCATTCAAAAGCAAAACTTTTTCGATGCCATGCTGAGCTTCCATCGTTGCCCAAAAATCCGTACCCGGCGCTTCTTTCGTCGCCTGCCAATAGCCAAACCCAGCGATGACCAAATTGACGGAATTCCAATAGAGGTTCATTTGGTGAAAAGCCTTGGTTTCGCCAGTAGTTTGACTCGCTCCTATCCCACCCCAAACCATATTTCCTACGGCCCAAGAGCCAAGAATTATCATCCCTTTCTCGTTGTAATCCAATCTTGTCTGATTGAAAT
>CAYTXN010000633.1:0-1709 GCA_964441195.1 uncultured Limnohabitans sp. | reverse complement strand
TAATAGGTTTACAATTCATTACTAAATTGTGTCAACCTATTTCAGAACACGACCATCGGGAGGGTCCTGGGTTCAAATCCCAGCGGGATCACTAAAGCAGAATAGAAATGGTCTGCTTTTCTTTTATAAAGGGAGTTGAAAAATGAAAGCCAAATCTCGAAAACTCTAAAAATTCAAAGGATCTAAATACTTATAGTGTCCATTTAGCTTGATTTTTTCTTTGGCACTTTCTACAGCTTTGATAACGGGAATCATCCGTTTAAAATGACGTATGAGAAACTCAGTTCGATCACTTTCTGATTCCATCTGAAGTAATTCAAGTTCTTCCTCAAGGCTCAAGCCTATTTTGTGAGCGAAAGTGTAAGAGTTGACAGCAAGAGGATTGAATTCTACTTCAAAATTCAATAGGTGCAACATTTCCTTTAGGTAAAAAATAAATTCATGATGTTGTACCTCAGAAATATTAGGGTCTGATTTAAGAAAGGATACATTTCCTCCCGCATAAAGCTTATTCTTAGCTGGATTATCAAAGCTAAGGATTTTAAACACTCTCAAGCCTCTGGTTTGTATATCTAGTCGGCCGTCTTCATATCGTTTATTCACTTTTTCCAACACAACCTCAGTCCCAAAACCGCTCAATTTGTCAATGAAAACACATATGCCAAAACTTGTTGCATTTTCCTCAATATCTGCCATTAGTTCCCTATACCTGGGTTCAAAAATGTGAAGATTTAGTTCCTCGCCAGGAAAGACTACTAATTTTAAAGGGAAAAATGGCAGGTACATTATCGGGCTTTTAATACATAACTTATCTAAAATTATTTAGTTGTTATTATTAAATTTTTTAAAGAAAAAAAAGCCCTGAATTGCTTCAGGGCTTTGAAATTTACTTCTTCGCGATATACGAGAGAAGGTCGACCACTTTATTGGAATAGCCCCACTCATTATCATACCAAGACACCACTTTTACAAAAGTATCAGAAAGTGAAATTCCCGCTTCTGCGTCAAATATTGAAGTTCTAGCATCACCGACGAAGTCTGTGGACACCACAGCGTCTTCTGTATAACCAAGTACACCTTTCATAGTAGTCTCGGATACTTCCTTCATTTTAGCGCAAATCTCAGCGTATTTAGCAGGCTTCTTAAGTCTAACAGTCAAGTCAACCACAGATACGTTTGGAGTTGGTACTCGGAAAGCCATACCAGTCAATTTGCCATTCAGTTCAGGAATTACTTTACCCACAGCCTTTGCTGCTCCCGTAGACGAAGGTATAATGTTTTGACCCGCACCACGTCCACCTCTCCAGTCTTTTGCTGATGGTCCATCTACTGTTTTCTGAGTAGCGGTAGTCGCATGTACAGTTGTCATCAAGCCTTCCTCAATTCCCCAGTTATCGTTCAAAACCTTTGCAATTGGAGCCAAGCAGTTGGTAGTACAAGATGCATTGGAAACAAAAACCATGTCAGAAGTATAAGAATCTTCATTTACCCCCATGACAAACATCGGCGTATCGTCCTTAGACGGGGCGGACATGATTACTTTCTTAGCACCAGCATCGATGTGTCCTTGAGCAGTTTCTTTTGTGAGGAAAATACCTGTGGATTCGATGATATAGTCAGCTCCTACTTCACCCCATTTCAGAGCAGAGGGACTTTTTTCAGCTGTCACTCGGATTTTATTTCCATTTACAATTAAGGAACCGTCTTTT
>CAYTXN010000632.1:0-1718 GCA_964441195.1 uncultured Limnohabitans sp. | reverse complement strand
CTAACGCCACTTTTGAAAAAACTGGAAAGTCAAAATCTTCTCAAGCGAAAACGAGGAGAAGCAGACGAACGAACAGTAACCATTCACTTAACTTATCCCGGAAAATCGCTACAATCCAAAACCTTGACCGCCGTCGCCTTGTTAGAAAATCAATTGGAATCCGAACTAGGCAAAGAAGTTCAAAAACTCTTGCCCACGATGGAAACCATTTTGCAAAAACTAACAAAATAAAATCCTAGAATGGAAAAATTGATTGTGGATTACACTGCCGTTGCTGTGAACACTGGCGGAAGAAAAGGTCATGTAAAAACCGATGACGGAATCCTTGACTTTGAAGTGGCGATGCCAAAAGAAATCGGTGGTGAAGGCGGAAAGACGAATCCGGAACAACTTTTCGCTGCAGGGTACGCGGCGTGTTTTGGTGGAGCTTTAGCTTCTGCGGCTGGTAAAACAAGCCTTAGGGACTCTGAAGTAAAAGTTAAAGTGAATCTAGGCCATTACGGCCCAAACAGCTTTGGACTGGGAGTCGATATCGAAGTCAAAATCCCACATGCGGACTCATTGGAACACGCCCAAAAACTTGCCGACATTGCCCATCTGCATTGCCCTTACTCTAAAGCAACAAGAGGGAACATTGAAGTGACGGTGAAGGCTGTTGAATAGGTCCTTTCAGATTTCTCATTCTCTTTATTAAAAAAGTCAAGTTATACACTTGACTTTTTTTGTGCCTTGTCAAGATGTTACTTTACCTCATCGTTCTAATAATTCTCACATTCAATTCGTGCTTTTTCAAAACCTCCAAATTGACCCTCATGAAATTACTCCTTCACCTTTTTCTATCACTTTTGATTCTTTCTGCTTGTTCAAAAGAAAACCACCATTTGGTAAATGACACCCCGATTCACTCTGAAGCGGGTTTTTTACAAGCAGTCATTGAAATACCAACTGGGACAACGGCCAAATTTGAGGTGGACAAAGTCAGTGGCGAATTGGTCTGGTCGGAAGAAAATGGTAAACCCAGATCAGTGGCCTACCTAGGCTATCCGGGTAATTATGGATTTATCCCACAGACACTTTCGCCAAAGGATTCAGGCGGAGATGGTGATCCGCTAGACGTGATTATACTTGGGCCAGCAGTGGAGCGAGGAAGTTTGGTTGAAATCAAACTTATCGGTGTTTTGAAACTCAAAGATCGCGGCGAGCAGGACGACAAACTGATTGCTGTTCCATTGAAAGGTGCTTTTGAAAACATAGAATCCCTCGACCAACTTAAAACTGAATTTCCAGGTGCATTGGAAATTATCCAAATTTGGTTTGAAAACTACAAGGGACCAGGTTTGATGGTTTTGGAGCAGATTGGAGATTCAAACCTTGCAAACGAGATTCTTGCCGAAGCCGAAAAAGCCTTCAAATCATAAAAATGCCTTTCAAGATTTATTTGCTCGGTCATCTTCATAAAAGCAAAAGACCTTAACTTCCCCCCTGAATCAGCCCTTACTTCATGAACAAGATTTTACTTTCGATTGCATTTGCATTTATAGTTTCCTTTGGCGCTTTCGCCCAACTGCAAACTCCTGAACAGTTTCTGGGCTACAAACCTGGAGATAGATTCACTCCCCATCACCGCATGGTGGACTACTTTGAGTATGTCGCTTCGCAAAATCCAAATATCAAACTGATCCAATACGGTGAGACCAATGAAAAGCGTCCGCTGATCA
>CAYTXN010000631.1:0-1730 GCA_964441195.1 uncultured Limnohabitans sp. | reverse complement strand
TAATTTTTTCTTTAATTTATGAGAAAATCAAAGTCTGACACATGAAAAATCTTCTGGCTCTTCTCCTTCTATTTTTCTCAATTTCTCTTTCATATGGCCAGAAAAAATCTTCTCCCGATCGCTTTTCGGGTTTGGATGCTGAACTCGAAAATGTCCTGGAAACTTGGAAAGGAGCTGGATTTGCAGTTGCTGTGGTCGAGAAAGACAAAATTATCTACTCCAAAGGCTTTGGATATCGGGATTATGAAAATAAAATACCCGTAACTCCAAACACACTTTTCGCTATCGGGTCAAGCAGCAAGGCTTTTACTTCAGGGCTATTGGGAATTTTGAGGGGGGACGAAAAGCTGTCTTTCGATGATAGTCCAATCAAACACATCCCCGAACTCCGATTTTACAACAATGAGATGAACAACGGGATTACCATCAAGGATCTCATGACTCACCGAACAGGACTTCCAAGGCATGACCTGAGTTGGTATTATTTCACTACCCAATCGAGGGATTCTTTGATGCAACGGATCCAATATCAGGAACCCTTCGCCAAAGTCAGGGAACAATGGTATTACAATAATTTCATGTTTTTGACCCAAGGAGTAATTGCTGAACGAATTACTGGCAAGACCTGGGAAGTAAACATGAAGGAAAAGTTTTTTGATCCGTTAGAAATGAAAACCAGTAATGCTGTAATTGAAGGCCTGAAAAACGGAAATGATGTTTCCTTTGGTTATGAGTTGAAAAACGATTCCATCATCAAAAAAATGGAATACTATGACATCGCCGCCATGGGTCCCGCAGGAAGTATCAACAGCAGCGTCAATGAAATGTCCAATTGGTTGATTGCATGGATCAATGGGGGGAAATTCAAGGACAATCAAATCCTGCCTGAAGCCTATGTCAAGGAAGCCATGAGTCCGCAAATGATCATGGCAAACAGTATTCCGGATAAGGAATTTCCAGACATGCATCTTAGTAACTATGGGTACGGATGGATGGTATCTTCCTACAAAGGACATTACCGAGTAGAACATGGAGGAAATATCAATGGATTCTCTGCAAATGCTGCCTTTTTCCCGATGGACAGTATTGGGATTGTAGTTTTGTCCAATCAAAACGGTTCACAGATTCCTGGCATAGTTCGGAATATCATCACCGACAGATTGTTGAAAGTGGATAAAACCGATTGGAACAAGGTGCAAAAAGAAAAAGCTGATGAAGCTAAAAAGCAAGCTGAAGCTGGTAGGGAACAATCCAGTTCCATTCAAAAAAAGGGAACAAGAACCTCTCACAACCTAGCAGAATTTACGGGAGATTATACTCACCCTGGTTATGGAACTGTGGATGTACAGTTTGAACGGGATTCTCTTTTTGCTACCACCCCTTATGAAAAAGTCTGGCTGAAACACTTCCACTATAATATTTTCACTTTGGTTGGAATGGAAAATGGAAAGGTTGATACCACTTTGGTTTCACCCATGCAGTTCAATTTCAGAATTAATAATATGGGTGAGATTGCTTCACTTTCCTTCAAGGCGGAACCTACGATCGATGCCATAGAATTCAAGCGGAAACCCAAAGAAATCGAGGTAGACAAAGAAACCCTGGAAAAATATGCCGGAGAATATGAGCTAGGTGGGCAGGTTGTGAAATTTTACCTGAAAGAGGGAAATGAAACGACGCTCTTCCTTTTTGTACCTGGCCAACCGGAATATGACTTGTTGTCAATTGGC
>CAYTXN010000630.1:0-1734 GCA_964441195.1 uncultured Limnohabitans sp. | reverse complement strand
ATTGATGGATTAACTGGTGTGTGGCTTGATCATATCAAGCAGGAAAATCCGCGAAAAATCTGCGCCATGGGCGTCAAGTCCAGTCGCTGGGTGACCATGCACGGCTTTGCTTTCAACTTGAATGTGGATCTGAGCTATTTCCGACACATCATCCCCTGTGGTATTGATGACAAAGCAGTCACTTCCCTTCATCTGGAGTTGGGGAAACCTGTCGATGAATTTGAAGCCAAAGAAAAAGTCAAAAAACACCTTGGCGATTTATTTGAAATGGAGTTGATTTAATGCGAAAAAGCTACTCCAAATAACTAGCGATAGCAGTGTACGCTATCCTGAAAATTTCACAAATGAAAAAAGATATTGATTTCTCTCCTGTCACAGGAGTAAAACTGGCCATTGCAAAAAGTGAAACATCCACTGGAATTGAGTGGAATGTCTACATCATCAATCTCAATTTGATCGAGTTGAAGACGGTCATGATCACTTCCAAAGGTTATGGAATTCTAGATGGAGAAAAACGACAAACCTCTACCCTCCGCCACATGATCGAAGAATTAGGAGCAGAATCAGTAGCAAAAGTGGAGTCAATTGATCCTGCTGTGTTTAATCTTACCAATGAATTTTGGGTGAGTTATTACATTCTGGACCAGATTTTTGACAAAAAGTTTATCTTTACTCCAGGCAGTTTTGATCCTGCCAACCTCCGAAAAATCCCTGAACTCGGATTGGAGGGTATACTTCACTCCTAAATTTTGACCTGATGGCAGACTTTTTTGATCAACTCAGCGACATTTTGTTTTTGGATATTGAGACCGCCTCCCAAACGGAAAAATTTGAAGAGCTCGATCCACGGCTTCCTTGACTGAAAAATTCGAGGAGCTTGATCCTCGACTCCAGGAAGAATGGATCAAAAAAGAACGACTGATCAGACTAGAAAACCCTACTGAAGTCCAACCGGGTTCTTTGTACTTTGATCGCGCAGGAATCCATGCTGAGTTTGGTCAGGTTATCTGCGTAGGAGTTGGCTATTTTCAGGCAAAAAAGAAGGATAAAAAGCTGCTTTTCCGATCCAAGATATTTGGAGATTCAGATGAGCGGGAACTTCTTTTATCCTTAAATGATTTATTAAGCAAGAAAAAGTGGGTGCTCTGCGCACACAACGGAAAAGAATTTGATTTTCCCTACCTCTGTCGAAGAATGCTAATCTTGGGAATCCCCCTTCCAGAACCCCTTCAGATTGCAGGTAAAAAACCTTGGGAAGTTCGACATTTGGACACCATGGAAATGTGGAAATTCGGAGACTACAAGCATTATACCCGCCTGGAGCTTTTAGCGGCAGTTTTTGGAATACCGACATCGAAAGACGGAATCGATGGAAGTCAGGTCAACAGCGCATTTTATTATGAAAATGACCTTGAGAAAATCAAAAAATACTGCTTGCGTGATGTAGAAGTCACCGCCCGCATCTACATGGCAATGCATCCACAACTTGACGAATTGGACATCGAAATCGTCCATTCAGAAAATTCAAAAAAAGATCACAAAGATTAATGTCTAAAGCATCCAAATCTTTTTTACCTTATTAAAAAACAACCCAAATCATGGGAAGAAAACCAGACAGAAAAAACTCAAAAAATAAAACTAGAAGACCATCCGACGATGCAGCAAACCTAGCTCGTCGAATCCTTCAATTTTTAGACTCCAATTATGGAGAAGAATTCAACTCCAAACAGATCA
>CAYTXN010000629.1:0-1734 GCA_964441195.1 uncultured Limnohabitans sp. | reverse complement strand
AATTATCGACTACACCGACTACGGTGAACTCGACCTCCTGGATTTGGCCATTGATGTCAGTACTTGTTTTGAGGCGCTGTCCGATGGCATTTTGATCTCCAAAAAATACCTTTACCGCTTCCTTATTGATAATCAGGGAAAGGGAATCATTGAAAGCTTCGTCAAAAACTCTTCCTTCTAAAGCCTGGATTCCCATGGTTTCGAAGAAATGATCATCTCCTGCAAAGCTTTTAGCGGTCATGACATCTCCCCCACCGGGTTTTGTGAACTGGATTCCAGTAGTTCCTTTACCAGGCAAACTACTTGAAACTCCAACTGAAAGGACGCCGGGAATCTTCGCTAATTCGTCCTTGAGGACTTCCCGCTTTTCCTGATTTCCATAGCGCTCCAAAACCAAGACATTCTCCTTTTGAAAACCCAAACTCGTTGATTGGATAAAATTGATTTGACGATTGATGATCAAAGTGCCTGCGATCAGCATAATTGCTATTGCAAACTGAAAAACCACCAGACCATTTCTCAGCCAGTTTCCACCTCCGGTCACTTCAAGTTTTCCCTTTAGGATACTGATCGTATTCAGTTTTGAAATATGAAAAGCCGGATAATATCCAGCCAAAAGACCAACAAGAATTCCAAATCCAAGCAAAATAGGAAGGGCTAACAACACAGAATCCAGATCGATTCTTAATGTCTTTTCTGCCAAATCATTGAAAAATGGTAAGGCCAAATTCACCAGCAAAATTCCAAGCAAAAGCGAAACAAAAGTTAAAACCAACGCTTCTAGCAGGAATTGAGAAATGATCTGACTTCGATCTGAGCCCATGGCCTTTCTCACTCCTACTTCACGAGCACGATCCGCAGACCTGGCTGTGGCTAGATTGATGAAATTGATACAGGCCAAAACAAGGATGAAAATGGCAATGGAAATGAAAATATAAACGTAGAGCGAATTTCCATTAGGACGCATCTCCGCTTGGAGATTGGAATTCAAATGGATGGAAGTAATGGGCTGAAGAAAATAGCGATAACCATTTCCAGCAGCAGTATAGTCAGCGAATGAGACACCCAATTCCCGCTCAATTTGCCCCGAAGCATACTTGTTCACCAGTTGTGGAATTTGATTTTCCACCTGTTTCGGATCGGCTTCGGGATTGATTTTAAGATAGGTAAAAGCAGAAAAGCCAGTGAAATTCTCCGCGTCCAAACCTGGAAATGAAACCGAGGCAAAAAGGAAATCAAACTGCAGGTGGGAATTTTCAGGCAGATCCGTCATCACGGCGGAAATCTCAAAATCCAACCCGAAAATCTTGAATGATTTTCCGACTGGATTTTCGGACTTGAAAAGTCGCTCCCCAGCTGATTGAGTCACGACGACTGTATTGGGCTTGGCTAATGCTTCTGCTTGGCTCGCACCTTGAAGAATTTCGAAGTCAAAAACATTGAAAAAATTAGAATCGGCGGCAGCTCCAAATTTTTCATCAAACTTCTGATCTCCGACTTCAATCACAAAGGCATCACCCAAATCAAAAATCCGGGTTGACTCCTCCACTCCATTGATCTCTTCTGCAAAAACCTCTGAATAGCTATCTGGAATAATCGCATAAAAACTAGTATGATCAGGATAAATCCGTTCCAAAGCCACCCGATAGATATTCTCCTTATTGGGAATAAACTGATCGTAGGACAATTCATCCTTGACAAACAGCATGATCAAAATGCAACAAACAAAGCCCA
>CAYTXN010000628.1:0-1738 GCA_964441195.1 uncultured Limnohabitans sp. | reverse complement strand
CTTTTATTAGTTGGATGATGTCTAAAAATTTCATTTATACTTTAGGTATTCTACTGATTAATTAATAAAATTATGAAATCTGTATATCCCGCTTTCTTGCCACAACCGCATAAAAAGAAGTGCTAGATTCCAATTCTTCTTGCAGTGGACTTGCTTCCCGATTGCCATCAGGAGTGGTCCGTCGACTCCACCACGGCGGACAAGTGTGGACTATAATCTGCTACGAAGTTAGGGAAATTAGACCTACTGGTGAGATTGCGGATTAACATTATTATGAAATATGTGTATCCGTAATCTTGCACGTTCTCAACTAAAAATTGGGTTTGATGGTGAATTTAGCCAACTCCCCCTTTTTTAAAGGGGGCAAGGGGGATTTAAATCAAAATTTCTCCCGGATTCTACTGCTTACGTGCAACATTCCGATTAGTCATATTATGAAATAACCATTCTCAGCCTTTATCCAACCTGACTGTCAATCATTGAATTGCTCCCAATAGTACTCAGGTGTCCAAATTAAATGTTTTATCCACAGATTCAGGGATGTCTTCTGTGTAATGACTCACGTAGATCAGGCTGACTTGGCAAAGCTCGCTAATTTTTTGAATTGTTTCTTTGAAAACCTCTCGCTGCTGTTCATCCATTCCTTGTGAAGCTTCATCCAAAATCAGAAGTTTGGGGCTTTTTATCAATGCTCTTGCCAGTAAAGCCCAGCGTTGTTGTTCGAGAGGAATCCGCTGTAACGGCAGATCTGCAAAAGTCTCCAATTGGAACAGCTTTAGCCAATCTGTAGCTTTTGACTCTTGTTCAAGGGTTGTTTTTTTAAACAATCCCATCGTATCAAAAAATCCTGAGAGGATGACTTTTCTCACCGTTTGATTGACTGGGAAAAACCGAACCAACTCGGGCGCTACGAATCCAATGGGTCTTTTTACTTCCCAGATGCTCTCACCTGTTCCTCTTTTTCTTCCAAAAAGCCAAAAATTTTGAGAGTAGGCCTGAGGATTTTCACCGATCAAGAGGCTAATCAAAGTAGACTTTCCTGATCCATTTTTTCCCTTTAACAGCCACCGGTCTCCAGATTCTACCTTCCAGTTGATCTGATTCAGAATTGTCTTTTCCCCATATCGGATACTCACATCTTTCAGTTCAACCACCGTGTCTGTGGAAGGGGAAATTGAACTGATGAGTTTTTCTAAAAGTGAAAGATCCCATGGTAATTGTGGTTTCTCTTTTTGGGCGATAGGGTAGTTTTCTTTTGTCCAGGTTTCACAATTTCCACCTGTACCGAGTTTTGCGATATGTGTAATTCCATCTGGAATTTCGTGAGAGGAAGTGGTAATCAAGACATGAATCCCTTTATCGATGATCACTTTTAAAAAATTCCCAAACGCCGCTCGGCTTTCCTGATCCAGTCCGGTCATAGGCTGATCCATCAGGTAAATTTTGGGTTGGGAAAGAAGGCCCAAAGCCAATGTCAATCGACGCGTTTCTCCGTTGGAAAGCTTGAGTATTGATTCGTCCAAAAGAGGACTGAGCCGGAGTAATTCGGAGACATTTTCCAAATTCCAATCTCCTGAAATTGCCCTCGAGTTTTCAGTCAAATATTCCCGAACTGTCGCAGCTTCATCCGACTCGGAACTGTTGAACCGCTGCTGAAAGTAGAAGTTCTGCAGGTTGGATTTATTGCGGAATCGGTACTGTTGCGAAACATAAGCTATCAAGTCCCGAAAGCTGTTGA
>CAYTXN010000627.1:0-1761 GCA_964441195.1 uncultured Limnohabitans sp. | reverse complement strand
TTTTTATAATTGTCAAAGCGATCCTTGGCAAGTTTCTCTCCGCTTTGCTTTCTGTCTAATAAGTAGGAAGATCTGAACCATACATCACGCATTTCAGCGACATCGAGGTCTAGATTCTTGCCGACGAATGAAATTCTCCCAGAATTATTGATCGAAGCGATTTCTACAAAATCGATGTCTGCTTCCACTAGAAGACTTTGTACAGCATTCTCATCCGAAACCTGCAAAAGCACTCCGGGATTTTCGGCGAATAAAGCCTTGATGATATCGTCTTCTCCTAACCGATCTAAAAATACTTCCATTCCCATGTTGGTTGTTGGGAAGCACATTTCAAGTAGGGCAGTAACAAGGCCTCCAGAGGAAATATCGTGACCAGAAAGGATCCAAGTCTGTTCGATTAGATCCTGAATAGCAGTGAAAGCTTTGGCAAAGTAAAGGGCATCTTTAACAGTTGGTGTTTCTTGGCCGATCCTGTTAAGGGTCTGATAAAAACTGCTACCGGCAAGTTTTAGCTTATCCTTTGAGAAATCAACATATAGTAATCGACTTCCTTTGACGGGTTTTAAAGCGGTTTTCACTGTCTTATTAATATCAGAACATTCGCCAACAGTGGAGATAATCACCGTGCCCGGAGAGTAAACCACTTTTCCGTCAGGATATTTCTGAGTCATGGAAAGGGAATCCTTTCCAGTCGGAATATTTACGCCCAGCTCAATCGCAAATTCAGAAACAGCCTGAACTGCCCTGTAAAGTCTGTCGTTTTCGCCTTTATTTTTAGCAGGCCACATCCAGTTAGCAGAAAGTGAAATACCCTTCAGTCCATCTGCAATTGGAGCAAAAACAAGGTTTGTAAGAGCTTCAGCAATCGCCAATCGGCTTCCCGCTTCTGGGTCTGCCAAAGCCGCCACCGGGGCATGACCGATGGAAGTGGCGATTCCTTTGTTTCCTGTGAAATCCAAAGCCATCACCGCAACATCATTCAGGGGAAGTTGGATTTCTCCAACTGTTTGTTGAGTTGCAACACGGCCAGTCACAGAACGATCGACTTTATTGGTCAACCAGTCTTTACAAGCTACGGCTTCCAATTGAAGCACTTCTTCGATGTAGGATTTCAGTTGCGCTGTATTGTATTCCGCATCAGAAAAGGAAGCATTACCGGAATTGTCCTCGAGGATAGTTTTTGGGGAAGAACCAAACATGTAAGCCAAGTTCCAGTCCACAGGCTTCTCACCTGTTTTGCTGTTTTCAAACTTGAAGTGCATGTCTCCAGTTGTCTCGCCAACTACGTAGAACGGCGCTCGCTCACGTTCGGAAAGTTGCTTCAGTGTGTCCACATCTTTTTTGCCAACTACCAATCCCATTCGCTCCTGAGATTCATTTCCGATAATCTCTTTTGAAGAAAGAGTAGGATCTCCAACTGGCAATTGGTCAATGTGGATCGTACCACCTGTGCTTTCGACCAATTCAGAAAGGCAATTCAAATGCCCTCCCGCTCCGTGATCGTGAATGGAAATGATGGGGTTATTTTCGCTTTCGGCCATGGCTCGGATTACATTGGCTACCCGTTTTTGCATTTCCGGATTGGAGCGTTGGATTGCGTTAAGTTCAATGGCGTTAGATAGCTCTCCAGTATTTAGTGAGGAAACTGCAGAACCGCCCATTCCGATACGGTAGTTATCACCGCCCATGATGACGATCTGATCACCCTTTTCAGGTTCGCGGCAATGGGTATGCCGGCCTGTCGGAACTCGCCCTGTTCTA
>CAYTXN010000626.1:0-1762 GCA_964441195.1 uncultured Limnohabitans sp. | reverse complement strand
TACGCCAATGGTAAAAATTAGTCTCGAATTGAAAAATTTCGAATTAGACTTGAATAACAAAAAAAGCCCGGCTTGCTCAGCCGGGCTCTTATATGATTTTTAATTTTTTATTTTCCTTTTTCTCCGATAGAGATCATAGCGCAACGGAATCCAATGTGGTTAGTTGCAGAATCCTGATGCATGAATCTTCGGGTACCTGGAGCAAGCCAGTAGGCTACATCTTTCCAAGAACCACCTTTATAGACTCTGATCTCATCTGTGAACAATGAGGTTTCATAATTTTCCTGCTCATCATAGACTCCATCTTTTCTCAATGGGTTGAGATCATCTGCATCTTGGAAGGTCATCGGACGGTAAACGTCATAAACCCACTCGTTCATGTTTCCAGCCATGTGGTAAAGGCCAAAATCATTTGGAGCCATGTCATAAACGTTTGTAGGAAGGATGTCACCGTCATTTCGCTGATTTCCAGAGATACCGGCATAATCACCACGTCCTCGCTTAAAGTTGGCTAAGAAATCACCTTGCTTACCTTTACGCTTTACATTGTAAGGATTTCTCACACCACGACCATCCCAGGGATAGATTCGTCCATATTCTTGATTTTCATCTAAATACTGCGTTCCGATCATTGCTTTTGCAGCATATTCCCATTCTGCTTCGTTTGGAAGTCTGAAATCAGCCATGGCAACTCCTCGTTCGATCAATTGAACTTTTGTAAATGAAGAATCAATTCCCCGCTCTTCTCTTACTAGATCCTGAACAAAATCAGTTCTCCATTTTGAGTAAGTGCTAGCCTGCTTCCAAGAAACTCCAGCCACAGGGTAGAAGTTGAAGCCAGGAAATCTGAAGTAATAAGACTGATATAGGTCATTGAACGACATCGCGCTTGACCATACATCTTCAGAAGGTTCAAGCTTCAAAAGTGAATCTGCGCTCACTTTCTTTTTCATGTCAAAAAGGAATTCACGGTAATCGTTATTCGTGATTTCCGTCTCGTCCATATAGAAATTAGCAATAGAAACAGTTCGCTCTAAGTTATCCCGAAAGGCCATCACATCCTCTTCCTGAGAACCCAGAACTGTCCGGCCTCCTTGGATGAATTTTAAGTTTGGCCCAGGGATTTGTTCTGCTCTTTTTGATACGAAAAAGTTGGTAGAGTCATTTTCCTCAAAAGAGAACTCAGCACCTGTGGTAGCACTTTTTTTCCCAGGATCATTGGCAGTTCTACGGCCATATCCCGGAGTTTTGTTACAAGAGGATAAGACTGTGGCAGATACCAGCACAAAAGCTGTCGCCCACATTCCCCAAGAGTTGTTATTCAGACGCATATTGTAATGTTTTGGTCTATTTCAAATTGCTAATATAGTGGCAAAGGAATGCACATCCAATGCTTTTAAAATTTCAAGATTTATCAAAAGGCCTTCAGAATTATTAAATGAGGCAAATACGACAAATTTGGTAATCGAAAATGCAATATTTATGCCAGTTAAATTTTAATAAATTTTTTATAAATTCATCTCAGTCAGTACTTTTTGAGCTTTTTGGATAGTTGGAATCCCTTCGATTGTAAGAATCAAACGATTCTTGTGTTCTTTTATTTTACAAACCTTGGGATGAGCTTGTGCAAACTTCATGATTTTGCCAAAAACAGCTGAAGAATAGAAGTCATCTCGATTTGAAGGCAAAAGATAACACTTCATTTGTCTTCCTTTCAAGACAAGCTTCTCAATTCCAAGCTTTTCTGCAAGCCAACGTAAAC
>CAYTXN010000625.1:0-1765 GCA_964441195.1 uncultured Limnohabitans sp. | reverse complement strand
GAGCTACAATTGGCAACAGGAAGGCTGGCCGGAATTTGAGTTTACACCCGGAATAATCGAGGATGTTCAACTCAAATTTTTGCTGAAATCGGGGAAGTCCAGTGGACGATTTTCCGGAATTACTGAAGAGAAGAAAGACCAACTTCTCGTGGATATCCTGTTGTCCGAGGCAATCAAGACCTCTGAGATTGAAGGGGAATTTCTCAGTCGAGTCGATGTGATTTCTTCGCTCAAAAAGAACCTCGGCATCCATGAGGAGCAGCCTCGGCTAGTCAAAGATCATCGGGCTAAGGGCATTGCCAAACTGATGATCGCAGTGCGCGAAACTTGGAAAGATCCATTAAGAGACACGATGCTTTTCTCCTGGCATGAGATGTTGATGGAGGGCAATCGCTACATTCAGGCAGGAGAATGGCGAAAGGGCTCCGAGCCGATGCAGGTCGTTTCGGGTACCTTGGGAAAAGAAAAAGTCCATTTCGAAGCTCCACCGTCTGAACGGGTAAAAGAAGAAATGAATCAGTTTATAGCGTGGTTCAACACCACAGCTCCAGGAGGAGTAAATGCTATTTTAAATCCGATCTTACGTTCTGCATTGGTTCATTTGTACTTTGAAAGTATCCATCCATTCGAGGATGGAAATGGACGAATAGGTCGGGCTTTAGCTGAAAAAGCCCTTCATCAAGGGTTGGATCAGCCGATTTTGATTAGTTTGTCTCAAGTCATAGAGGCCAAGCGGCAACTCTATTACGATCAACTCAAAAAAGCCCAAAGTAGTCTTCAGGTGGATTCTTGGTTGCTTTATTTTGCTGATGTGGTGATGAAAGCCCAGGAAAAAGTGGAAGAACTGATTGAGTTTTCCCTTCAGAAAACAAACCTTTTCGATGCCTTTAGCAAAGAATTGAACGAGCGGGAATTGAAAGCACTAAATCGAATGCTTGATGAAGGTCCGGATGGATTTGAAGGCGGCATGAACGCTAAAAAATATATTTCGCTTACCGCCGCTTCGAAAGCAACAGCAACCCGAGACCTACAGCATATGCGTGATTTGGGAATTTTGGCGGCTGAAGGTGGCGGGCGAAGTGTGCGGTATCATGTAAATTTAGAAACCAAAATCTGAACCCTCCAAGGAACTTTAAGCCCTTGGAGGGTTAGCAAAAGATGAATCCAATGAACTCACTTATCCAACTCCGACATATCCTCCATCAGTTTCCTGAAGTAGCTTTGGAAGAAAGCCAAACTGCTCAGCGGATTTTGGAATTTTTCAAGCATTTGAAACCGGATCAAGTTTTTGAAAAGTTGGGAGGGACAGGATTGGCTTTTGTATTCAAAGGGAAAAAGCCAGGCAAGCGAATTCTTTTCCGCTGTGAATTGGATGGATTGCCAATCGAGGATTTAAAGAAAAGTGATCACCAAAGTCAAATTCCCGGCAAAGGGCACCTATGCGGACACGATGGACACATGGCGATCATATGTGGTATGGGAGAAAAGCTCGCTCAAAATCGTCCTGAATCCGGCGAAATAGTGCTTCTTTTTCAACCTGCTGAAGAAACAGGGGATGGTGCAAAAGCTGTCATCGCAGACACAAGGTTTGAGCAGATCAAACCCGATTTTGCTTTTGCCCTGCATAATCTTCCTGGCTATCCCTTGCATCAGATTGTGATGCGAAGGGGGACTTTTGCGGCTGGAAGCACGGGAATGACAATTTATTTGAAGGGAAAAACTTCTCACTCTGCACATCCTGATGCAGGTATTAATCCTGCCCAAG
>CAYTXN010000624.1:0-1767 GCA_964441195.1 uncultured Limnohabitans sp. | reverse complement strand
TATTTAATAAAGCTAAATAGAAACAGTCGGCTATTTACCCAAACGGTATTGGACGCATTTCGAGGAGGGATAATTGAGCCTACACACGCTAGTAACCTCTTGAACATTCAGGTAAATAAATTTCCAAAATTGGAAAATCTAATTTACGGATGAGTCATCAGGTAAAATATTGCCTTGACGCCAACGTGCTCATTCAAAGCTGGCAGAAATATTATAACCCTAGATTATGTCCGGATTATTGGGTTTTGCTTAATCATTTGGGCGAAAAAGGAATGCTTTTTCTGCCGGAAGAAGTGCAAAAGGAGATTTTAAGAACAGAAGATTACCTAGCTGAATGGCTGGTGGAAAGTAAGATCCCAATCAAATCCATTACTGGAAATGTAACGCAATGCCTTGCTAGAATTTATGAGTCAGACCCCAGGCATACTACATTGGTAGACAATACGAAAGGGAGATCTTTGGCGGATCCTTGGGTAATCGCCCATGCCATGGCCGAGAATGCTGCTGTGGTAACCAAAGAGGAGAAAGTCACGGCTTCAAATGCCAAACGAATCAAAATCCCCAATGTCTGTGAAGCCATGGCAGTTCGCTGTATTCATGACTTTGAATTCTTGGAGGAATTGGGAGTGAGGTTTAGTTGTTCGATAAAACCATAGACAAAGGGGGCCACATGGCCATTAATTTCTGGCACAAAATTCCCGTCGATATAAATCATTTTGAGAGACAAATTGATTGTACCTACAAGGGTGAGTTTTATTCCGTTAGGGATAATGGAGCCGTTTTGCGTCACACTCGTGAAAACAAACCGCTACGTAAACTTTCGTTTTGAATAGGCTTTAAGCTCTTTATAGTTTTTGGTGAATTCTCCTTTTTTAGTAACTATCCCAGCTCTGTTTAAGGTTGCTATAGCATCTTTTTTGGACATAGTCTTTGCCTCTTCAATACTTTTTTGGGCAATCTCCATCAACTTTGCAAAATCCTTGTCGCTCATAATCTTGGTTGTTTACATTAAGTTAATCGAATTTTTTGGATCCAAGTTCCATGTTTTCACTTCCCCTCCAAGATCTTCTTGATCGCCTCATTCATCTGTATCATCGTCTCCATCATCTTCATCATGACTTCGGTTTGCTTGGCATTTATAATCGTATGATTATTACTTGAGTTAATTGAAACTGGGGAGTTAGTCAAATGTTCAATTACATGACCAGGCTGGGCGGAAATCAAGTGCAAAGGATCAACCTTTAAGAATTCTGCAACTTTTTGAATTAGTTCGATTGTGATTTGGCTTTCTCCGCGCTCATATTTGGTATAGGTCGCTTCTTTGATTCCTAGGTAATAAACAACCCCTCTTGAACTACAATTTTTATCGGGATTTCAGTCGTAAAGGAAATCTTAGTAAATACCTTTTGTAACCTGCGAGGGAAGGGCCCTTCAGGATTTACGGTTTTTGGTGATGCTGAAAACCGTTTAAAAAACAGGTTAGCTCTCGAGTGAACGAGAGAGATCCACCTGTTTTTAGGTTTGAAGCAGCCCCAAAAATCCAATCGATCTCCCCTAATTGATTAGCAGAAAATCCAGACGATTGGAAGTAAAGACTGGGGCCGAAAGGTTTTTGGTTACTTTTTGCCTCACAAAAAGTGACGAAGGAAAAAATATTCAAAGCCATAAATTCTGCCAACGAGGTTAAATTCTCCGAAATATCAAAACAATCTCCCATTTCCATTGCGCTGGCATCAACCTCCTTTTCCAAAACAACCCACTGCTCCA
>CAYTXN010000623.1:0-1768 GCA_964441195.1 uncultured Limnohabitans sp. | reverse complement strand
CATGGCTACTAAAAAGTCCAATAAACTCTTGTATTACCTACTGGGAGCAGTAGGTCTTATCATCGTCTTTGCCGTAATCGGCAGGTCTGCCGGCTGGATCGGCGGAGTCAAAGAAAAGGAAGTAGAATTTTCCACAGCTAAGAAAACAACCATCATCGAAAAGGTTAGTGCCTCAGGGGAAATTCAGCCCGAAGTGGAAGTCAAACTTTCTCCTGACGTAGCGGGAGAAATCATTGAGCTTAATGTAGCTGAAGGTGATTCTGTCGAAATGGGTAGGCTTCTGGTGAAAATTCGTCCTGACAATTTTGTATCGGCACTTGAAAGAACACGCGCGAACTTAAATCAGCAAATGGCCAATCTGGCCCAGACAAGAGCTGCACTTCAGCGCTCAGAAGCACAGTTTACCCAAGCAGAACTAAACTTCAACAGACAAAAAGGTCTTTATGAGCAAAAGGTAATCTCTGATGCGGATTTTGAAACAGCAAGAGCCAATTACATTACGGCTGAAAAAGATTTAGAAGCTGCAAAACAGAATGTGATTGCTTCTGAATTTATTGTAAAAAGCTCCCAAGCTTCTGTCAATGAAGCAGCTGAAAATCTCAGACTGACCAATGTGAATTCCCCTGTGTCAGGAATTGTATCGAGCTTATTGGTGGAGCAAGGAGAACGTGTCGTGGGAACCCAGCAAATGGCAGGAACCGAAATGATGACAATCGCTGACCTATCAAGAATGGAAGTCAGAGTAGATGTCAACGAAAATGACATTGTTCGTCTCAGCCTTGGAGATACCACCCTCATTGATGTGGACTCTTATTCGAATTTGAATAAAAAATTCAAAGGAATCGTGACTAGCATTGCCAATACTGCCAACACCAAAACTTCTGCAGATGCGGTGACGGAATTTAAAGTGAAGATCAGAATTCTGAATAGCTCTTATGAAGATTTGGTAAGACAGGGAAATAAATATCCGTTCAGACCAGGAATGACTGCTTCGGTAGAAATCATCACCACCTCAAAAACTGGTGCCCTTGCCATCCCGCTAGCTGCAGTTACAACAAGAGAAACTGAAGTGGATACTTTGGCTGGTGGATCTACCAAAAACAGAGAGTTGGTATTCGTAAGTGAGAATGGAATCGCCAAAATCAGAACCGTGAAAACTGGTATTTCTGATTATGAAAACATAGAGATCCTTGAAGGGTTGGCAGAAGGTGACGAAATCATTTCAGGTCCTTATTTCACTGTCAGCAAGGAATTGAAAGAAGGAGATGCCGTCAAAAAAATGGACTCCGCTTCAAAACCTGGACCTACAGCATCGAATTAAACCGTTCTTAAACATTTAAAGCCCGTGTTGAGAAATCAGCACGGGCTTTTTTTATTGGGCTACACTTTTTATTCAGTGGCTTTTCTTTAAAACTAATTTCCAATTTACCTCGCCTCAACTCCCCCTTGAACACAAATTTTCGGAGTGGGAGAAAATGCTCAACAAAGGAGGCGAGGGGGATTTTTCACAATCCTATTGTGCAATTATCAACTCCCATTGTGCTGGCATTAATTCAACTAAACAAATTGACTCTATTAAACACATTTGAATTGGGCTAAAGCAAAAATTTAGATTGTCCTTGAGGGGTGTCTTAAAAGGCTTTTCGGTGTCTGCCTGAGTACCTGACCAACGAGAGTTGGGCAGTACGAAGGCTATTTGTAGCGAATAAAACGACATTTCGACTTCGCTACCGATGACAGCTTGTATTTAATTTTGTAAAAAAGAATA
>CAYTXN010000622.1:0-1769 GCA_964441195.1 uncultured Limnohabitans sp. | reverse complement strand
TGATCGATGCCCTGTTCCAAAAAGAATGGGTCGTATATGCCAAGCGGCCTTTCGGCCACCCCAAAGCTGTACTCGAATACCTGGGAAGATATACCCACAAGGTGGCCATCTCCAACCACCGTATCCTCGACATAGGGCCCCAAAAGACCACCTTCGGTTACAAGGACTACAGGCTCGGTGCCAAAAAACTTGAGATGATGCTTGACAACATCGAGTTTATCCGGAGGTTCTCACTGCATATATTACCGAAAGGACTGGTACGGATACGCCATTTCGGCATATTGGGAAGCTCTTCCAAAGCTGTAACAATTCCAATGATCCATCAGGAACTCGGGGGGACAAAACCCGAAATTGAACCCAGAATCCTGACCGATTACAACCCACGCTACTGCTCCTGCTGCCAGAAGGAAAGTATGATAAGCATCCAAAGGATACCCAAAAGAGGCCCTCCGATACCGAATTACACTTCCGTCCAACCCCAATTATGATTCCTGATTTTTGGTCCGGGTGGAAAATCTATGCCCTAGCCACAAAAAGCCCTTCCAAAACGGGTCGGGAAGGGCTGAAGAATCGATGTCAAAATGATTTTTTAGAAAGTGAAGTAATATCTGGCTGCCACTATTTGGACTTTTCCGACCTCCATCCTCCACAAATTCCCGAATCAATCCCCATAAGAACCTCACCGGTTTCGTGCAACAGCGCTTTCATTGTTCGTGCTACGCACGCAACGAAAGCTTAGTTGTTGGACTCAGTTCTTTATTAGGTTTACTATCAGTTTAATCATCAAATCCCTTTGCTCAGGTAAACTTTGCGCTACTGCCAATGCCAGTGCTACCAATGTATTTTCATTTATTTTTCTTACTCCTCTTTCATCCAAATGATAACTGTTCTGCTCCAAAAACCACACAAAGAGAAATGAACCAATTCTCTTGTTGCCATCACTGAAGGCATGACCTTTGATAACAGAATATAACAATTGTGCTGCCTGCTCTTCAATGGTTGGATATGCCAATTCTCCAAAAACTGTTTGGGAGATACTACCCAATATTCCCCTGAATGAATCATCTTTCTCGTTTCCGAAAAGCTCTCCCGCTTCTCCTCTCTGAATTAATTCCCTCTTTAATTGGTGAATAGCTTTCTTGACATCTTCATAATTGATGATGTAGATGATTTCTTTTGAAAGGTTGTCAAGCTGAAGATCTTCTGAATCATACCTATTGAGTAATTCGAAAGATTTAGAATACTTTGAAATAATATCCAAAAATCCTTCTGTCAATACTCTTTGTGACTCAAACGTTCTTTCCCTTAAAATATCAAGCTGGTTTTCTAACTGTATGATTTTTTGGCCTTGTTTGCTCAGTAATTCGCTGTTGATTGCATATCCTTTCACTAAGTAATCTTTCAATCTTTGGGTTGCCCATTTTCTGAATTCAATGCCAACTGGTGATTTTACTCGGTATCCAACTGAGATAACTACGTCCAAATTGTAAGCTGAAACTGTCCTTTATACTTTTCTTTCTCCTTCTTTTTGAACTTGGCGGAAATTCCGCCAAGTTGACTCTTTTTCCAATTCTCCCTCTTTGTAAATATTTCGGATGTGCTCACCAATCGTTCTTCTAGCTTTACCAAATAACTCAACAAGCTGCTGTTCGTCGATCACGCTGACGCCGAGCTCCACGGCTTTATCCAGCTTGGAACCCGCACCGGGGCCGGCGACGACCACGCTGGTTTTTTTGGAGACACTACCCGCCACTTTGGCGCCCAGCGCT
>CAYTXN010000621.1:0-1772 GCA_964441195.1 uncultured Limnohabitans sp. | reverse complement strand
CCCACCACCCAATAGACCGGTTCGAGTTCAGTCTCCAAGGTCAATCGGATCTGCTCGGTCAGTTGGGAAATGGATATTGGAGACATGATGAGTTTAGTTCTGGTTCGCTTGTTTGATCTTGTTATTGAGATCAAGACTAGCGCGAAGCATAGGAAGTCGAACCTGATCGCTTTCGACGATTCCTTTGTGAAAAAGCAGGTTTTTGACCCCTACAGGATTGCCTTCCAGATACATCAAAGAATTCATTTCCAACAAAGAAAATGAAGTGGTCAAACCCTCTTGATCGGTACCATGGGTGAGAGTCTTGAATTTCTCCGGAAAAGCATTTGCCATGACAGAAATCACGCCGCTACCTCCGATACTCATGAAAGGTCGGGTAAGAAGGTCATCGCCTGATAAGAGTAAAAAGTCCTTGGGCATGGCAGCAGCAATCTGCATGCACTGCTCGAGATTGCCACTTGCCTCTTTCATCCCGATAATATTGGGGTGATGAGAAAGCCTCAAGGTCGTAGCTGCAGTCATATTGGACATCGTGCGACCGGGAATATTATATAATACCACGGGAACTGGAGCTACGTCTGCAATCGCAGTGTAGTGCGCCACAATACCTTCCTGACTTGGTTTGTTGTAATACGGACTTACCGAAAGAATGGCAGCTACACCGTAGAAGTCCGTGTTTTTGATTTCATTTATTACGGAATGAGTGTTGTTTCCTCCGATGCCTAACATGACGGGTACCCGTCCCGAATTATACTCAAGGCAGGCTTTCAGCACCTGTTTCTTTTCAGCAGAAGTCAAAGTAGCCGACTCACCGGTAGTGCCTAGCACCACCAGATAGTCCACTCCGCCGGAAATAACATGATCGATCAGTTTTTTTAGACTGTTAAAGTCAATGGTTTGATCGTCATGAAAAGGAGTGACCAATGCCACTCCGGTGCCTTTGAATGCGTTCATGGGTTTTGTTTGGTTAGGGCTGCAAAGATACAGTCTTACCCGGGTTTTTGAGTCCGTTTATAGAAAAAATAGGGTTTAGTGAGTTTAAAGCGTGATTGAGATTATTCTTTTCAGAAAACGCTCACCCAAAAAAACAATGATGCGAATCCTTCATAATCTCCTCCAATGCAATTTCCAATTGCCCTACTATTGGCTTTGGGTCATAGGGATACCATTTTAGATTGCCTCGCATCCAGTAGATTTTCCAGAGTTCTGTGTTTTTTTCAAACTTGATTTTAGCGAAAGGATATCTCCCAATTTCACCTGGTTTTAGATAGACCGGGCGGATTTCTTCCAAGAATATGTCTTGGCCTTTAATTGTATAGCCCAAATCCAGCTGTTTTCGGATTTCCTCCTCAGGACGGTGAGTAACTAGCCACAGCGTCAAGGTTGACTCGATATTTCTTAGTTGTTCTTTGGTGAATGCCATTTTCGGAAAGTCTTGAATCTAATATCTGAAAATCTAATATCTATTTCTCCAATCAGTGTCAAAAATTCCTTTCCCTCTTTTTAATGAGTTAATAGTTTAGGTTTTTGAGAATTGAGCCAGTGATTCTAATAATTAATACAATTAACTACTGAAATACTGAAAGTTAAACAATAAAAATCTGTCACATTTTTATAAAAATCTAATTTTTTAGATAAATTTGTGACACTTTTTATTCAAAATTAGCCCATGGAACTCCAAACTATTCTCTCCCAAAATCTTCAAGCCTACCGAACTAGACTTGGTTTGACCCAAGATCAGGTTGCTTCATTTCTTGAGGTCGATCGAAGCT
>CAYTXN010000620.1:0-1778 GCA_964441195.1 uncultured Limnohabitans sp. | reverse complement strand
ACGATATTACTGGCGGCATTTAGTGTATTTCCTGCCAAATCAATTCCTACTCCGGCAAAAAAACCATGCGTCCTAAATTGGTCTGCCAGCTTATTAAAATTGAATGTGTAATTCATACCCACTATAAACTGACGAGCGAAACTTGTTCGCAGGAAAGGATTGGCATCCAGAATTGCTTCAAACTCATCTGTAATCCGGGTTGGATTGACCAAATTGATGCTAACGGGGTTTATCTCGTGGTAGACAAATCGATTGGCATTCCAGAAATACCCATAGTTTCCCGAGATAGTATTTAACCGAAATAAGCCTTGTCTGTCCAGAAATTCAGTCCCGATACTCATTTTTGTTTTAGGAACCGAATAGCTAAACCGTTCTTTGATTGGGACAAAAAATATGACTCTAGGATAGATCAAATCAGCACCTAGTCCCAATTCAAGTGAATTCATCCCTTGCATTTCACCACTTCCCAGCTGAAATTCATAAGCGAATTTTGCAGTAAGGTTGAGCGTCTCACCTCCATTAAACAAATTTTTATTTCTGTAAATAAGGTTTAAGGCTGGACCTGCGAAATTATTGGACTTTGAAATTCCCTGAAGTTCGGCGCGAAGAGTTCTCTTCGTCATAGGGGAGAGGTAGAAATTCGCTCTCAAGTGGCCTAGTGAATCGCTAGATTCCAGTTCTTCATATCGAAGGTTGACAAAGCGATAATTCCCTATGAAACTTAATCGATTGCTGGAAAGCCGGGATTTTTTAGGATTATACAGGGAATCTTTTTCAATTAGGATAAAGTCATCCAATAATTCAGGTTTGAATACAAGTTTTCCCTGAATATAATTCTTACCGTTGATAGTGACCGTATCAATAAGTTCGGCCTCTTCATTGATCGAATAATTGGGAAAAACATTGATTTGATCCACTTTGTAAGGAATAATGCCTGAAGTGGGTACGGAGTTTTTAAACCTCAGATACAGATTGAAAGTACGAGTGGAATCTCCAATGTTAGTATCCGCCTCAAAGATCAGGTACTCATTATTGAAGTTGTAATACCCTTTGTTTTTCAGCGCTTCATCTATTCGGGTTCGCTCACTATTAAGTTTTGATAAGTCAAAGCGGGTTCCCGGCTTTAGTTCGGTCTCCTCCATCAATTTTATGATTTCCCGGTCTATTTCCATGGAATCCCGATCCACTAGGATTGTGTCCAACAGGTAGGGTCTCGATACTTGGACGGAATAGTCCACGTCTGCGAATTTGTTCTTTCGATTGACCTCAGAACTGGTAGAACTGTAAAAAAAACCTCGGTTTTCCAGCCGATTTAGGATAAGATCTTCTGTGTCTGATGGACTAACCTGACTGAAATAAACAGGTTCTTCTCCAAGTTTTTTATTCAAGAAGCGATTGATAAACCCCGGTTTTTCTTTCTCAGCCTTGTAATGGGCCCAAAGGCCGATATACATTCCCAATATTTTCCGATTAGGTTCCGGTCTAAGCAGGTCTTCAACTTCTTCATTAATCTCTTTGATGTCTGTGATTTTGGATTCAGACTCCAGCTTTAAATCTGCTCCAGTATAGAGGTACTCGTCCTCAGGGATATATTTTTTAACACCACATCCAAATCCAAGGAAAAGCATCAAAGTGAGTCCAACAAACGCAAAAGATTTAGTTGTCATTTTCCTCCTTTTTAGTCTGATCCACTTTGTCTTCCGTATTTTCTTCTTTCTTGGCCCCGTTTTTCTTCTCGAGTTCATCGATGGGATTCACTTGATCCTGATTTTCTATTG
>CAYTXN010000619.1:0-1781 GCA_964441195.1 uncultured Limnohabitans sp. | reverse complement strand
GGTCTTTGTGGTCAGCACCGGTGCCGGAGTCAACGGTCTGGAAATGGAAAAAGTCTTGGAAGTTTTAGCTGGTTTTTCACTAGGCGCTGAATCGATTGCGCTTTTTGCTCGTGTAGGTGGCGGTATTTATACCAAAGCTGCCGATGTTGGAGCTGACTTGGTTGGTAAAGTAGAAGCTGGAATTCCTGAAGATGATGTAAGAAACCCTGCGACAATTGCGGATAACGTGGGTGACAACGTAGGTGATGTGGCTGGAATGGGCGCTGATTTGTTCGGTTCTTATGTGGCTACCATCCTTGCTACCATGGTTTTGGGAAGAGAAATCGTATCGCTTGACAACTTTGGCGGTATCGCCCCAATCTTACTTCCAATGGTTTTGGCAGGTTTGGGAATCGTTTTTTCCATCATGGGAATGGCTTTCGTGACGATCAAAGATGAAAAAGGCGACGTTCAGAAAGCTTTGAACATGGGCAACTGGTCTTCTATTCTTTTTACAGGAATTGCATCCTTTTTCGTAGTGAAATACATGCTACCTGATACGCTTTCGATCCGAGGATACGAGTTTACCAACATGGATGTGTTCTACGCGATCATTCTTGGTCTAGTGGTCGGTACTTTGATGTCGATCATCACGGAATATTACACAGCTATGGGCAAGCGCCCAGTTTTATCAATCATCAAGCAATCAGGAACCGGTCACGCAACCAACATCATCGGTGGTTTGGCAGTAGGAATGGAATCTACCGTTCTTCCAATCCTTGTTTTGGCGGGAGGTATTTATGGCGCATATGAATTTGCTGGTCTTTATGGAGTAGCAATCGCTGCAGCCGGTATGATGGCGACTACAGCCATGCAGCTGGCAATTGATGCCTTCGGACCAATTGCTGATAATGCGGGTGGTATCGCAGAAATGAGCCAACTTCCTGAGGAAGTTCGTGGCCGTACTGATATCTTGGATGCTGTTGGAAATACTACTGCAGCCACCGGAAAAGGCTTTGCGATTGCTTCTGCTGCTTTGACTTCATTGGCTTTGTTTGCAGCATTCGTGGGAATTGCAAAAATCGATGCGATTGATATTTACAAAGCGCCTGTCCTTGCAGGACTCTTTGTGGGCGGTATGATTCCGTTTATTTTCTCCTCCCTTTGTATTGCTGCTGTAGGCCGTGCTGCAATGGACATGGTGAATGAAGTAAGACGTCAGTTTAGAGAGATTCCTGGCATTATGGAGTATAAGGCTAAGCCTGAATACGAGAAATGTGTGGAGATTTCAACCAAAGCTTCAATCCGTGAGATGATTTTACCAGGTGCTATTGCTCTTCTTTCTCCAATTATCATAGGCTTTGCCTTTGGTCCAGAAGTATTAGGTGGAACACTAGCAGGAGTTACGGTTTCTGGAGTTTTAATGGGAATTTTCCAATCTAATGCAGGTGGAGCTTGGGATAATGCCAAGAAGTCTTTCGAGAAAGGTGTAGAGATCAATGGAGAAATGTACTACAAGAAATCAGAGCCACACAAGGCTTCGGTAACTGGTGATACTGTAGGTGATCCATTCAAAGATACGTCAGGTCCATCTATGAACATCCTGATCAAATTGATGTCAATCGTAGCTCTTGTCATTGCGCCACACATTTCCGAAGGAACGCACAGTCCAGTGGCTGAGAATGTGGTGAAAAAAGAAGTGAAGAAGGAAATCAAAATAGTGGATGGCAAAAAAGTCGAAACTGAGACCATCACGATAACGAAATAATTTAACCAATCAACCAAATGAAAAGCTGCTCAAA
>CAYTXN010000618.1:0-1789 GCA_964441195.1 uncultured Limnohabitans sp. | reverse complement strand
GTAGTCCAACAACCAATTTACCGCTACGGGCTGGCAAGGGTTGGCTTTATGAAGGAGGCATTCGAGTTCCGATGATCATGTCTTGGAAAGGGAAACTTCCGGCAGGTAAGGAAATTCATACGCCAGTAATCTCCAATGATTTCTTTCCAACATTTTTGGATCTGAGTGGCAATCGAACTGTACTGGATTCGATCGAAAACATAGACGGGATGAGCCTCAAAAACTGGGTAATGGAACCTGAAAAAGCGACAGAAAGAGAAGCGCTATACTGGCATTATCCTCATTATGGTAATCAAGGTGGAAATCCGGGTTCGGTCATCCGCGAAGGAGACTGGAAGCTGATCTATTTCTACGAAACTCAAAAAATGGAGCTTTACAATTTGAAGGAGGACATTGGAGAACGGAATAATTTGATTTCCATGAATCCAGGAAAAGCGGAAACGTTAAAAATCAAATTGTTCAATTGGCTGGTTGAGACCAAAGCTGCCTTTCCAAGGCCGAATGAGGCAGTAAAATAGCTCACAGATTTCTCAGATGATCACAGATAATTCATTTCATTCTGTGCCCATCTGTGACACCTGCCTTCCGCAGGCCAGTCTTTGAGAAAAATTCTCTCACAAATCCAACACCGTCTCCCAAAGTACTAACCCATTCGCGGATGCAGTCGGAACCGGCTCCCATTCATGGGAGGGATTTACCAGTCTAGCTTTGATTTCTTCTGGAGTAAAATACCAGATCGCATGGACCATTTTTCTCACTTGATAATACAAGAACCCAGTTCCAGTCACTTCAAAGCAATAGGTTTTTTGGGGTGAAAACTCGGCAAAAAAACCTTCGGTTTCGAAGACTTTGGCTTCTAAGATTTCTCTGGTAAAATCCGTCTTATTCTCCGAAATCCTGCAAAAAGCCCTGAAATCATTTTTTCCAACGAAAAGGGATGCATTTTCCTGCATTCGTTCCAAGGAGTTGATTTGGGAAACTGAAGTCAAAAATGCCGATGCAAATGGATGAAATGTTTCGGAATCTGAGAAATAGTAACGATAGGTTTTTTGATTGACAGATTGAATCAGATTAAAATCCCGTTGAATTTCCTGAACAGAATTGAGTCGGATTTCTCCACCAAGATTTTGGTTGAATTCTGCCAAAAGAGGTTCGAAATCTAGCTTTTCCTTTAGAAATACCTGGAGAAAACCAGCTCTACAGCTTACCCCAGAATCAGTCCTACTTGAACCAATCAGACTGAAATCATCGTGGCCCAATACGAATCGAAAAACTCGCTCCAGCTTTCCCTCCACTGTGGGTTGGCCAGTTTGCTTCGCCCAACCCTTAAATCGAGCACCGAAATAAGAAATGGAAAAGAGGTACGAATAGGGTCGTGAGCGCATGTTTGAAATTCAATATTGGCAATTACTTTGAAACCCCTAACAGGTTGACTAAATTGAGGTAACCCAAAAATACTGACCATGAAGAAACTTCTTAGCCTTTTGATGATTTTCACCTGTTTTCAGGCAATCTCACAAACTCCGCCTTCTAAAGAAATCCAGATCAAAATGGCAGTTTTGGCTGCTCCAGAAGATCAGCGAGCTGCTGCCACAGTCTATGGTTATGATGCCAAAGGGGAAGTTATTTTACTTCGTCAAGGAACAAATCAGACCGTTTGCTTGGCTGATGATTCGACTAGAGAAGGACTCAATGTATCCTGTTACCACAAAAGTGCACAGCCATTTATGGCGAGAGGATGGGATCTAAGAAAAGAAGGCAAAAACGCAGATGAGATTTTTAAAGCAAG
>CAYTXN010000617.1:0-1791 GCA_964441195.1 uncultured Limnohabitans sp. | reverse complement strand
TTTTCCAAGTTTCACCTGATTTGGAAAAAATTGTAATCGGCATCGCATCTCCAACCATGATTAATTCGTCTTGACCGTCTCCATTGAGATCAGCCCAACCCGAATCGGTAATCATTCCAAGATTCTTGAAATCCGGAGCTAAAACAGTTGTCTGGTCGGTAAACTTGCCTTTGTCATCTCCAATCCAAACCCTCGCACCAGGTGAGGTTGGATATTGACCTGGAATCACCCGCCCACCAACAAAAACATCTGCAATACCGTCACCATTGAAATCTCCTGAAGTCAAGGATCCAGTTGGAAATGCTTCATTTGGAAGGGCATTTGGAGAGATCGTAAACTTTCCTTTCCCATCATTCAGGTATAATCGATCCTGAAATTCAGGTTCTCCATTGAAAAATTGGTGCATGCCTCCGCTTGCCACCAAAAGATCTGGGAATCCGTCTCCATTGGCATCGAAACTCAAGACATCAGTATCTTCAGAAACCGCAGCAGATACAAAAGCAGTAGAATCAGCTCTTCCAAATTGCCCATTGCTTTGACCAAAAATTATTCTTGCGCTTATTCCTGCACCACCACCTATGAAAATGTCTGGATTTCCATCTCCATTGAGGTCTTCCACAAGCATCGCCTTACCATTTCCGGAAATCCCGAAACTAAGAAGAGGCTGACGCTTGAAATCATTTACATTCTGAGATTTTGACAGATTAATCTTTCCTATTTGAGTCAACAGTGTGGATAGTTTGGATGGCTGGGAAGTTTTGATTGAAGTCGCTTCTGTTTGATCTATTTCATAAGACTGATTTGCTGCGAGGTTATTAATTTTTGAAACTTTTCCACCCGGCCAAAGCACATGAATCGAATCAGCTTTTGATTTTTGACCCAGTCCAAAAATCAAACTTGGAGAAACAGAAGACTGGAATCCTCGGTAAAGATTTTGTTCCTGAACTTGAATTTTCCCTTCCGAAAAGACTTTCACCAAAGCGCCCTGTCCGATGGTGTTTTGTCCTTCCCCTTTTAGTTCAATTTTCAGAAAATTGCCTTTCCCTTTTTGAACTGCGAGGTTTTCATAAACAAATGCTGGAGCATTGATATTGTTGATGATCAAGTCAAGGTCCCCGTCATTATCCAAATCGGCATAAGCAGCGCCATTGCTGTTGCCGTTTTGGGCGAGTCCCCAACTTGTACTCACATTTTCAAAAGTCAGGTCGCCTCTGTTTCGAAACGTATAATTTTTCAGATTGGACGAACTCATGGATTTCACCAGATTGAGCAAGTCTTCACGCTTCAATTGGCCTCCGGCTGTGCGGACATAATTGTCCATGTACTTCAAAAAATCCTGATTGTTGTAATCTCTCAGGTAGCCATTGGTGACATACAGATCTTTCCAACCGTCAAGATCAAAATCAGAAAATAGCGCCGACCAACTCCAATCCGTATTAGAAATGCCAGCGAGCTGACCAACCTCCTGAAAAGTGCCATGACCTGTATTGACATGAAGCATATTTCGCATGTATTGGTAGTAGAATCCCCGATCAAGATTTAATTGGAACATCTCAAAATTATCAGGAGAAAGTAGCAACTTCTGTCGAAGATTGTCCTCTGGAAGCATATCTAGAGTAAAAATATCCAGTAAGCCATCATTGTTGATATCTGCAATATCATTCCCCATCGAAAAGTGGGAAACATGATCCAGCATAGACTGAATTTCATCCTTGAATTTCCCGTTTTTCTGATTGATATACAGATAGTCAGGCATGGTGTAATCATTGCCAATATAGATATCCGGCCATC
>CAYTXN010000616.1:0-1792 GCA_964441195.1 uncultured Limnohabitans sp. | reverse complement strand
GGAGGAGACAATGCTCCAAGTCTGGATGTAGCAACTGCTGACCGTGCAGTTCTTGCAGCATTTATAGCTGAAGCATACGATTATGGCGCTGCGAGTGTAAAGGCCCTCAGCGATGCGGATGCAGCAGAAAAGATAGAAGTGTTCGGGAATACTGTAAGCCGACGCCAAGTTGAGGCGCTTTTGATTGATCATAGCACCCATCACAGAGGTTCCGCAATTGCCTACCTCAGAGCAAATGGTGTAGAGCCACCAGCTTTTGTAGGATTCTAATTTTGTGTTAACTAGCGCTTAAGCCCTCTCAAGATTTGGATCTAGAGTGGGCTTATTTTTTTTTGCATCACTTGAAAAGTATAAGATTTATGAATGGATACACAAAATTCAAAGTAACAACATAGATTCTACTTGAATTGGGTGAATGATCATTAGCATAATTAGCTTTACTTACCTGACAGTTAGGCTATCTTTCAATTGTTACGGATAGCGGCTAAAGAAAAACTTTTTCAATTAGGCATAGTCAAACAAAGAGGTTGCCATGGTTAGAATCAAAAAAATCCTTAGATCTAATTCTGATTTCTAAAAATAACTCTGAATGAATTTTACTCGGAATAGGTTTCAAAAAGGAATCCAACTTCAATTGTGGCTGTTTTAATTTTTATGTTTGTCGAAGAAATACTTCTTTTTGAGGCATTTTAGCCTTACCCTTAGGTTATAAGGAATACTTAATAAATTCAACCACTCGCTACCACATAGAAAAAGTAAAAGAAAATATATATGGAAGAGAAAAATTATCAAATCAATATTAATCCGGACTGGATAAAGAAATATTTAAGCAAAATCATTATTGGAATCTTGGTTCTCGTGGCGATTTTTTCCACTGTCCGGACGGTAGGACCAGAAGAAGAGGGAGTAGTGATCCAGCTAGGTGAGTACAATCGAACCGTACAGCCTGGTCTGAATTTTATTGTTCCTTTTGGAATTGAGAAAATGCATAAAATACCGGTACAGCGGCAATTGAAACAAGAATTTGGTTTTAGAACCACCCAAGCTGGGCAACAATCAGAATATACCAATTCGGGGTTTGGAGACGAAAGCATGATGCTCACAGGTGACCTAAACCTCACAGATGTAGAGTGGGTAGTGCAGTATCGAATTACCAATTCATATAATTACTTATTCAAGGTCAGAAATGCAGAAAAGACCCTGAAGGACATGTCAGAATCTGTCATGAGAAAGGTAGTAGGTGATCGCACCGTCAATGAAGTGCTCACCGTAGGAAGACAAGAAGTTGCATCAAGCGTAGAAGTCCGACTGCAAGAAATGTGTGATGAGTATGAAAATGGAATCCGTATCGACCAAGTTGTACTCCAGGATGTCAATCCTCCTGAGTCGGTGAAACCTTCCTTCAATGCGGTCAACCAAGCCCAGCAGGAACGGGAAACTTTGATTAATCAAGCTGAGGCAGAATACAACCGTGTCATCCCGAGGGCACGTGGAGAGGCTGAGGAAACAATTCAACTGGCAGAAGCTTTCGCCCTGAATCGAGTCAATCGGGCGAAGGGTGAAGCGGAGCGCTTTAACGCCCTATATGAAGCCTATGTCAAAGCCCCTGAGGTGACCAAACAAAGGATTTATTTAGAAACGATGGAATCAATCCTACCCAAAATAGGAAACAAAATCATTGTAGATGAAAAAGGCAACAATGTCTTGCCACTTTTAAATATTGACAAAGTAAAAACTCCAATTCAATGAGAAAGCGAAAAATAGGATATATAGTTATAGGAGCCTTTTTGAC
>CAYTXN010000615.1:0-1798 GCA_964441195.1 uncultured Limnohabitans sp. | reverse complement strand
CTTCATCTACATAAATATCCGGATCCGCCATTTTTTCTTCAGTCTCAGATTTCAATAGCTCTAAAGACTCGATCTCCTTTTCGATTTTCGAAAGCTGTTCTTCCAATTTTTTCAGATCCTTCTTAGCCTGCATAGCTTCTGGAGTAGCTCGTGGAGCCATCTGTTGAGGCTTCTTTTCGATTTTTTCAGTTGGGGTTGGAGTACTTTTTACCTCAACTTGCTGACTTCTCCAAAACTCATACTCATCGTAAGAACCCGGATATTCCTTGATCTCTTTATCCTCGATGTACCAGATTTTGTTTGCTACCCCTTTGATGAAATGCCGATCGTGAGATACAGTGATAAAAGTACCTTCATATTGCTGCAAAGCCTGAATCAGAATATTTACAGATTGGAAATCCAAGTGGTTGGTTGGTTCATCAAGCAGAAGGAAATTTGCCTCCGAAATCAGGGTTTTGGCCAAGGCAACTCGTGATTTTTCCCCTCCGGAAAGTACCTTGATTTTCTTAAAAACTTCTTCGTTTGAAAACAAGAAGCAGCCCAAGACACCACGAAGTTCCATTTCGGACTTCTTGCTACCAGCTTGAGCCATCTCCTGCATTATTTCATTATCAAGAGTCAATGCTTCCAATTGGTGCTGCGCAAAAAAGGCTTTGATCACATTATGTCCTTCGGTTCGTTCGCCTTGAATCTTCTCTGTGCCATCGATGATTCTCAATAAGGTGGACTTACCTTTTCCGTTAGCTCCGATCAAGGCAATCTTATCTCCTCTTTCGATCCGAGCAGTCGTATTTTTCAAAATCACTAAATCTCCATACGCTTTGGAGACATGATCAAGCACTACTACATCTCTTCCGGATTTCTGAGAAAACTTGAATTTGAAATTCACGAATGCTTCATCATTAACGACCTCATTCACTCGATCCAAGCGATCAAGAGCCTTGATACGGGATTGAACTTGGTTTGATTTGGTAGCTTTGGCACGGAAACGCTCTATGAATCGCTCGGTTTGCTTGATCATCTGCTGTTGATTCTCATAAGCATTATTCTGCAGCTCCATTCGAATCTTCTTTTCTTCCTTGTAGAAAGAGTAATTTCCTGGATACAAAGTCAAGGACTGATTCGCAACTTCCACTGTGGAACTGATACAGTTATCCAAAAAGGTCTGATCGTGAGATACTACAATTACTGCTCCTTCATAGTTTTTGAGGTAGTTTTCCACCCACTGAATGGAAGGTAAATCCAAGTGGTTGGTCGGTTCATCCAGCATCAAAAGCGATGGCTTTTCTAAAAGAAGCTTCGCCAGCATCACCCGCATTCTCCAGCCTCCGGAGAAAGTACGGAGAGGTTTTTCAAGATCAGCAGTCTGAAAACCAATTCCTTCCAAAACTTCTTCAGCTTTAGCTTTGATGGTATAGCCTTCATTCGATTCAAATCTATCCTGAAGAAATGCCAGTCGATTTATAATTTCTTCGGAGTAATCGGTTTCCATTTTCTTCAAAACTTCATCGATTTCATCCTGCAGCTTCAACGTTTCTTTGAAAGCTGCCAAAGCCACATTCAGGATACTTTCTTCAGACTGAAAAGAAAGTAAGTCCTGATTCAAAAATCCAATGGTACAGTCTTTGGCCTTTTGGACCTCCCCTGTTGTCGCTTGGTAATCGCCATTGATGATTTTGAGCAAAGTAGACTTGCCAGTTCCGTTTTGTCCGACTAGTCCGATTTTGTCTTTTGGCTTGATATGAAGGTTGGCATTTTCGTAGAGCGGTCGCCCCCCGATGAAATAAGAAAGATTACT
>CAYTXN010000614.1:0-1802 GCA_964441195.1 uncultured Limnohabitans sp. | reverse complement strand
AAAGTCCTTTCTCTAAAGCAGAATCCGAAATATTCCAGCCTAGATTTCGCATTTGGTTCACTGCCTCAAGTATTCCGGGAAGGTTATATCGCTGATAACTTCCCAATAGCCCAAATTCTAAGTTAAATGTCTTTTGGCTACTCTTTACCCTAAACTCTGCTGCGAGCTTTCCATTAGTGATCTTTTCTCCCAGTCGAGTAATCTCATAATTCTCATCTGCAAAAACAATCGGAGCATTCATCTCCGCTGCTTTCTGTTGAAAGACGGAAGTGGTTTCGACTTGAGTTTGGCTAATGACTACTGGAACTTCCGACTTGATGATTCCTGCTTTTTCACCGGCAATTTCAGGAAGTGTTTCTCCTAAAAACTGCATATGATCAAACCCAATATTGGTGATTACACTGAGCTCGGGGATGATCACGTTAGTGCTATCCAGCCTTCCTCCCATCCCTACTTCTATGATGGCGATATCTACTTTTTGCTGCGCAAAATACCAAAATGCCATTCCAACTGTCATTTCGAAGAAACTTGGTTTCAGTTCATCCAAGAAACTCTTGTTTTCTACGACGAATCGAACTACCGATTCTTCCGTGATTTCCTCACCATCAATGCGGATGCGTTCCGTGAATGATTTGAGGTGTGGGGAAGTGTAAAGCCCAGTTTTATAGCCCGCAGATTGGAAAATTGCAGCTAAAGTATGGGAAGTACTTCCTTTTCCGTTTGTTCCAGCAACGTGAATTGACTTGAATTTTCGCTCAGGATTATCTAAATGCGTACAAAGCGCTAATGTGTTATTAAGGTCACTTTTGAAAGCTGAGGCACCTACCCGCTGAAACATGGGTAAGGAATTGAAAAGGTAGTCCAGTGTCTCCTGGTAATTCATCTTTTAATCAACCTTGATAATAAAGGTGATTTTACCTGTTGAAAAATCAGCAGCGGCTCCACTCTGCTTTCTGAAATTGATCTGATTGACTACCTGACGATAATAAGCCAAGACATCATTAGAGACATTGTATTCCAATGGAACGGCTTGTACCACTTTTCCACCATCATCGATAGTGATTTTAAACACAATTCGACCATTTCGAGTTGAAACTCGGTCATTGATATTTGGTCGGGAAGCGAAATCCCATCCCGCAAGATCTAAGCTGTATCCGGCTCCTGAATTAGTCCCTTTGCCTGTACCCTCACCCATCACTGCACGACCATCAACTGTTCCCGTTGGCTTTCCTTCATCACCTTTGGCAGTCGAGCTTCCCTGTGCACCGCCTGAAGCAGGTTGAGTTCCTTTTCCAGCCGTTCCACCAGCTCCCATTACAGCTCGCTGATCAATTTTTGGTTGTTCAGGGGCTTTTTGGGTAGTTACCTCGGCTTCTGATTTAGCAGGCGTAGTGACGGTTTTGGTAGGCTCAGCTTTGGTAGGTTCTGGCTTTTTTGTTTCCACAGTAGCTTTTTCTTCGCCTTTGATCGGTGAAGGTTTGGTCGTTACTGCTTGGTTAACACTAGGTTTTGCAGCCGCTTTTGGCTTCGCTGTTTCGGTTCGGGGACTTGGCGCCGGGGTTGCTGGTTTGGTTACCGCTGGTGCAATTTCTCCTGGAGCCGCTGCTTCTGTTACATTTGTTTGAACTTCAGAAGGTGCATTTGGACTGTTTCGATCACCTGAACCTGTCTCGGTGAAACCAAGATTTAGCTCTAATCCGAAAGTAGGAAGCGGTGGAATTGGTTGCTTCCAAACCACAATAAAATAGAACGCCAGAAGCAAAAGCACATTCACAACGACCGTAATGATCGCAGATTTTCTT
>CAYTXN010000613.1:0-1802 GCA_964441195.1 uncultured Limnohabitans sp. | reverse complement strand
ATTCTTGGTCGATCTACCAGAGGCTATTAGATCCAACCTGCCATCTCCATCCAGATCTGCAGCTTGTAAATCTTCGCAAGCCATTCCGTTTTTGTCTATCCAGATTTCATCAAACTCTGAAAAGGAGCCATTCTTTGGAATAAAAAGCTTAACGCCAAATTCACCAGCTTCATTTGGTAAGCGCCAACCCACAGCGATTTGATCGGAACCCAAACCCAGAAAATCTCCAACAGCAAGTGCGTGACCGTCTTTGAGTTGAGAGTGCAAAACAGTTCTTTTTAAATTTTCAGAATTCAGATCATCGTCGAAACCCTCGTATGCAACCAACGTCGTGCCGTGCATCGGTTCGATGGTTGCCAGAAAAGGAGTTTGATTCAAACCGCTTCCAAGTCTTAGTTCACCGACACTTGGATTGCTGGGAAGGTTGATTTTCTCTTTGTTCCAAATTGATTTGGACCTATCCAAAAGATTGACTCCTTCTTTTCCCCCCAAAAGAAGTACTTGATCTGTTTCAAACCCAACAACATCCAAATTATGAGTCAGATGCATGCTTTCATCGATGATTTCGATTTTCCAGTCTCCTGACGGGTCAGCAGGATATTCGTAAGCCATCACTTTTACTCCTTCGCCTTCTCCATTTGAATTTCCCCGACCATGTAGGGGGACCACAATCAGTTTTGCAGCATTGTTCGTCTTGGACCAGCGCATACGGTGTGTGGTGGGCTCGTGGTGAAGCTGATTTTGTGTCCAGATTTGCGTAGGATCGGCTGGTCTGATCAGGTAGAACACTGCACCGGATTTTTCAGTATCTGAAGTTTCTCCAGGATTCCACTGCGCACCAACTGCGATCTCGACTTTTCCATCGCCATCAATATCTGCGGCGGCTATGCAGACATTGTCAGATTGAGTGAGATTTTCGGCTAGTACAAATTTCTTCCAATCTCCGTTTCTGTACCAGACGAAAACTTTTTTATCGGCCAGAAGAATATCCGGCTTTCCATCTCCATCCACATCGCCAATGGCAAGTCCATATCCTATGGCTACTTCGGAATCAAGAATTTGTGCTTCAAAAATTGGTTCTTTCTGAGTATGAAAGAATAAGGACAAGAAGATAAAGGGAGCGAAAAACATGGTATTTTGGGCTGGTTATACCTAAATATAAGGGATTTAGAAGCAAAACTGAAGGAGTTGAAAATTCTTAAAATAGAAAAAATTGTAGAAATAAGACCTGTGGTCCTTTTTAAGGAATTTGACCGAGAGCGAACAAAAATGTTCGGAGTTAGGCGATTCAAGAAATTCAAATAAGGTAGAAGAAAGGAGGGGGCTACTTTTTTTAATTTCATGAAAATTGATTTTCCACACTATAAGCAGGCTTACATGGCTCATTAAAGTTCTACTGTTTGTCAATTGTGACATCTCAATTTCATGGCATAAATGTGGGTTTAAAGTCCTAATTCCAGATCATCCATAAATCAACCTCGACATGCTAAAGAACATCTTCAAAACAGCCCTAAGAAGTTTTCGGAAGAACTTGTCCATCTCCCTGATCAACGTGATCGGACTTGGAGTGGGATTAGCGACTTGTATTCTATTGCTTTTGTATATCTGGGATGAAAGTGGTTTTGACAAGCATCACAAGGATTTGGATAATCTCTATCGGGTCGCCATCAATTTTCCCGAAGGTAATTCTGCTGCCTCTCCTGCACCTATGTCATATGCTTTGAAAACAGAGTTTCCTGAAGTTTTACAGTCTGCCAGATTGCTGAAATACCCCATGTTGGAAAGCATGATACTCAATTATG
>CAYTXN010000612.1:0-1804 GCA_964441195.1 uncultured Limnohabitans sp. | reverse complement strand
TTCCTTTTGAATTTCATCAAATCCTGGCTGGGTGAAGTTAACAAAACACCCTAATATCCTTACCAATTTTTAATTGGCTATGTAATTTGTCGCGAATTACAAATTCATTTTGATAGTCGAGCGTAGTTGTACCTACGCCTAGGCCGACGTCAAACTACACTAAACTACGAATGAGCTTCCCAACCTAAAACAAGGCTCCAATCCCTGATTTCAAGTCGATTTTTAAAACTTTGATTTAGAAAACCTATCTTAAAAGCTGTAATAACCTCAAGAACCAATGAAATCAAACCTGACCTTTCTTTTTTGGATAGCTACGTCTCTGGCATTGGTTCAGACTCCACTGACTTTTGAAGAACCTGTCAAGCAGCGGGTGTTTGTGCTCACAGATATCACCAATGAGCCGGATGATCAGCAGTCTATGGTTCGGTTTCTGGTTTATGCCAATGAATATGACATCGAAGGAATCGTAGCGACGACTTCTACTCATTTGAGAAATCAGGTTAGGAAAGATAAAATCGAAGAGCTCATTCAAAACTATGGAAAGATAAAAACGAATCTGGATCTTCATGCGAAAGGCTTTCCAAGCGCTGAACAACTGTTAAGTGTTACCACACAGCATTTGCCACTTTTTAGCATGGAGGGAGTTGGGGAAGGTAAAGATTCTCCGGGTTCGGAGATGCTCATTCAAGCTGTAGACAAAGCAGATGATCGGCCGCTTTGGGTTTCTGTTTGGGGTGGCGCCAATTGTCTTGCTCAGGCACTTTGGAAAGTAAAGGAAACTCGCTCAGAAGAAGAATTGAAGAGGTTTGTAGCTAAGCTTCGGGTTTACACCATCTCTGATCAGGATTTTGCAGGACCATGGATTCGCCAGAATTTTCCGGGGATATTTTACATTGTCGATGCAAGTGCGGGAGACAACTGGCGTGAATACTACAAAGCCACTTGGACAGGAATCAGTGGAGATCGTTGGTACAAGAATGCTCCGATGTATGAGTTTGAGTTGGTGGACAATCCTTGGTTGATGGCCAATATTCGGGATAACCATGGACCTTTAGGAGCCAATTACATTCCGCTCGAATATATCATGGAAGGAGATACGCCGTCATTTATCGGTTTGATTCAAAATGGACTGGCCTGGGACCAAAGTCCTGCTTGGGGAGGTTGGGGCGGTAGATACGAGCTTTGGAAATCCTATGGAGAAGTGGATAAAATCTGGACTTCGTCTATTGGTTCTCAGGATGAAGTGACCCTGCCTGATGGTCGAAAAGAAGCATCCAACCAAGCTACGATTTGGAGGTTTCGGGATGCTTTTCAGTATGATTTTGCAGCTAGAATGGATTGGAATGTGGCAGATTCTTTTGATAAAGCCAATCATAATCCTATCGCTGTTCTAAACGGAAACGAGGGAAAAGCCTGGGCCAGCGCAAAAATCAAAGAAGGAGAAGAGGTTGTTCTTTCAGCCAAAGGAAGCAAAGATCCGGATGGAGATCAGATTCAGCTGAAGTGGTGGGTGTATCGGGAAGCCGGAAATTTTACCGGGAATCTGGAGCTTTTTAATCCTTATGGTGAAGAAGTTAAATTCCAGATGCCAAAGTTGGGGGAGGGGCAATCACTTCATTTGATTTTGGAAGTTCGGGATTCTGGAACACCGGCTTTGACGAGTTATAGAAGGGTAGTGCTGGCTAATTGAGATAGATGGGATTGAGCGTATTTCATCTTATACTTATTGGGTTTTTCAGTAGGAGGTAATAATCATATAATTTTGGTTTTGAGTCTAGGATAGGTTTTTCTCTTTCTTCGTTCT
>CAYTXN010000611.1:0-1814 GCA_964441195.1 uncultured Limnohabitans sp. | reverse complement strand
GACTTGCTGATTACGCCAAGAAGCTTTCCCTTCCAAAAAACAAACTAATGGAGAATGCTCTGAATCTCTATTTGGATCATCTAAAAAGGGCTGAGTATACCAAATCCTACTAACAAGCAGCGCAGGATGAAGACATTCTCCTAGAAGCAGAAGAAGGAATGTGTGACTTGAAGCAAATCGAAGATGAGGCAGGGTGAAATATGGATGTCAGATCTCAATCCTGTGATTGGCTCCGAACAAGTAGGCCGAAGACTTGTAGTCATTCTTAGCGGAAACCTGATGAATAAATTTCTCCAAGTAGTGATTACAGCCCCACTCACTTCCAAAATCAAAAACTATCAGGGAAATCCGATTCTAGAACCTTCGTCTTTGAATGGGCTGAAATTGGAGTCTGAACTGATGGTTTTTCATATCCAATCCATCTCAAAAGAGCGATTGATTGAAAAAATTGGAGAAATCACAAAAGAAGAGTGGCGAACCGCACTCGCCACGCTTAACGATATTACTACGCTGTAGCGTTTTCAGCCCAAGGTCCGCACAGCTTTTCTTCGCTTATTCCAAAAATTCAAAACTGGATAAATCAACACGGAGATCAAAATAATTAAGGTTCCGAGATAAAATTGCGGCGTCATTTTTTCGCTTTCTCCAAAAATCAAAACTGCAAGTACAATCCCATATACCGGCTCAAGATTAATCGTCAAATTGATGGAGAAAACCGGAAGTCGCTTCATCAAATCTACTGACACAGAAAAGGCATAGACAGTACAAATTCCGCCCAAAATCAATAACCAAAGCCAATCCAGCCCTGTCCAAGCCCATTGAATAGGATCCCCATCCGTCAAGAACGCTGCGTAAATCGGCATAAATATGAGCGCAAAAAGACAAGCAGCTGCCATTTCATATAGAGTAATCTGAAAAGGAGAATGCCGCATGGCCAAACGTCCATTTAACACCGAAAACAAAGCTCCCAAAAATGCAGAAACCAGAGCCATCGTCAATCCCAACCAATAGCCAGTCTCAAACTGGAAAATGACCAATAAGCCTGAAATAACCATTAATCCCAAAGCAACTTCATACCATTTGATCTTTGTTCTATTGATCAGTGGTTCAATAAATGCAGTCCAAAGCGAAGTAGTGGCCATTCCAGCCAAGCAAACAGAAGCTGTGGAAAGTCTTGCTGACCAGAAAAAGAAGATCCAATGAAGTGAAATCAATACTCCAACTCCTGCGATTTTCAGCAGTTCAGGTGTTGAGACAACCATCGATTGATTACGGGCCAGCATCACCAAAGCCACACCAACTGCGGCAATAAACGTCCGATAAAACACTAATTCCAATGAAGGCAGGCTGATCAAGATTCCTAGAATAGCTGTAAAACCCCATATCATAACGATGAAATGAAGTAACAAATAGTCTCTAAGCGATCGAGACTGCATCTAGCGCGGGACAGTTTTATAGAGTAAAAGTCCTGTAAGCGCAAAAATGATATTTGGCAACCAAACTGAAAGGATCGGATATTGAGATCCCGCTTCGGCAAATGTTCTGGACAAAATAAAGAGCAGGATATAGACAAAAGCCAATAAAAATCCCATCGCAATTTGGAAACCAGAGCCACCCCTTGTCTTCCTCGCTGACATGATCACTCCAATGAAAGTCAAAATCAACGCAGCAAAAGGTGACATAAATCGTACATACCGCTCTATTCTGTAAAAGTTCACATTATCGGCACCCCGACCTTCTAAAATTTTAATCTGCCGGCTAAGTTCAGGGAGTTTTAAGGTTTCATGGTGATTTTCTGGCAGATCAAAGTCCTC
>CAYTXN010000610.1:0-1827 GCA_964441195.1 uncultured Limnohabitans sp. | reverse complement strand
GAGATTTAGCTTTTCAGAATGGATTCTTCGCATGTCCTCCAAGAGGAAATCATCCATGATGGAAACAACACTGGAGATTCCGAATTTGGCAACTTTGAGGGGGGTATCAACGGTATAGCCCAATCCCATCACTGGGATATGGAAAGTGTGAAGTCCTGAAGTTTGAAGCATGAATAAATGCAAGTTTGTAATTTGAATGAAGCTTCAAAAATACCCCTGCAATCAGTGACAAGCCATTTTTAGTAGCTGTTATAAACTTGGTTTTTGGCTGATTTTTGTCATGAAAATAAAGAAAGCAATATCAGTTCCAGCCAAATCAGAATTCCATTTCGATACTTTCACCAGCTCTTAATTCCAAATCAATCTCGGATCCGTCAGCAAAAAGAATCACCTTTTTACCTTTCGCGGAATGGAGTCTTACAGTTTTCACTTCTCCTTCCTCCCATGTGAAATCCAGCGTAAATCCACCTCTCGCTTTCATTCCTTTCACGGCGCCACTTTGCCAAGCTTTTGGCAAAGCCGGCAATACGCTGATCACTCCATCTTCGTGAGATTGTAGCAGCATTTCAGCCACTCCTGCGGTGTACCCGAAATTCCCGTCGATTTGGAATGGAGGATGTGCATCAAATAGGTTATTATAGAGTCCTGTACTGAGAAGCTTTTGGATATGCTCATAGGCCATTTCTCCGTCCAATAGCCTTGCGGAAAAGTTGATCAGCCAAGCTCGAGACCAGCCTGTTCCAGCTCCACCGTTTGCAAGTCGATAATCTAAGGTCTTCTTTACCGCTTGGAATAAATCCGGATTTTGCCGTTTGGTGATCGAAGCTCCGGGATGGAAAGCGTAGAGATGAGACATGTGACGATGACCTTTTTCAGGTTCTTCATATTCTCGATCCCACTCCAAAATCCTCCCGTCAGCACCCAATTGAATTCCCGGTCTAAGTTGGCCCAATTGACTTTGAATCTTGTCCGTAAGTTCTGAGCGTTTGCCAAGAATTTCATTTGATTTCAGATAGATTGAGAAAATATCGGCGATCAACTGTTGATCCATTGCCGCACCCATGGTAGAGGCTGCTTTTTGGCCATTTTCGTTGATGAATTGATTTTCAGGTGAAGTGGAAGGAGCAGAGACCAAGGCTCCATCTCTTGGATCAACAATAAGCCAATCGGAATAGAATAAAGCTATTTGCTCAATTGCAGGCAAAGCTCTTTTTTCCAAAAAATCCTGATCCTGAGTAAAGAGGTAATGCTCCCAATAATGCCTGCCAAGCCATCCTCCTGCACCTACCCAACTTCCCCAATAGGCTGTTGCGGCCTGAAGGAAAGGGATTTTCCAGAGGTCTGTGGTATGCGGAAGCATGGCGCCCTGCATTTCGAAATTGGTGGTTGCTGGTTTTTTTCCGTTCTCGATCAATTCATCTGTAAAATCAAAAAGTGGCATGTGCAACTCACTCAGGTTGGTGACCTCAGCCGGCCAATAGTTCATTTGCAAATTGATATTCAGATGATAATCCGCATTCCATGGCGCTGAGATGTGCTGATTCCAATTGCCCTGCAAGTTTGCCGGATTTGTGCCGGGTCGAGAGGAGGAAATCAAAAGATAGCGTCCGAAGTCAAAGAGGATTTTTTCCAGATGAAGATCAGTTTGTCCCGCTTTAACTTTTTGAATTCGCTTGTCAGTTGGGATGTCATCAGTTGTACCATCTCCCAAGGTCAAAGTCATTCGGTCAAACCAAGATTTGTATTCCCTGACATGGGCTTGTTGCAGCTGCCCCCAACTTTTGAATGCAATTTCATCCAATCTGGCTTCTGCCTTATTTTCAAAAT
>CAYTXN010000609.1:0-1831 GCA_964441195.1 uncultured Limnohabitans sp. | reverse complement strand
TTTTTGTGCTGATTGACAGCAGATTGGAGCCTCAGACGATCGATTTGGAATTTGTAAACTGGTGCGGAGAGCAAAATGTGCCTTTTGTTTTGGCTTTCACCAAAGCTGACAAGCAATCCAAATCCCAAACCGACAAAAATGTGAAAGCTTTCCTAAATAAGATGGAAGAAATCTTCGGAGAGTATCCAGATTATTTTGTCACTTCTGCAGAAAAACATGGTGGGAAAGACGAAGTTCTGAAGTTCCTTGACGAATTAGTCGCTGAATACGAATCGGAGCGGACAAATTGATCGATAGTTCTATATTTGCAGCCTGAAAAAAATAAACCAATGCAATCGAGCATGAAGTTAGCCTCACACACCGGGATGATTATCAGCTTTGCGAGATTCCATATGGCCTTTTAAAAAAAATATAATCATATGAATTTCAAAGACATCGCAACTGTAGCCGGCAAGCCGGGTTTGTATAAAATTTTGAAGCCGACCCGATCGGGAGTAGTGCTGGAATCTATGGACGAAAAGAAAGCAAAGCTTGTAGCCGGTATGGCACAGCGGGTTTCTGTTCTCAGCGACATTTCGATTTACACGTTGACAGAAGAAGGTGCTGAGCCACTGGAATCTGTGATGAAAAAAATAGAGGCAGAATACGCTGGTGATCTTGGATTGGACACCAATGCAGACGACAGTGAACTGAGAGCATTTTTGAAGTCAGTCCTGCCGGAGTTTGACACAGCAAGAGTCTACACTTCAGACATCAAGAAGTTGGTGTCTTGGTACAAGCTTATCCGTTCTGTTGCTCCAGAAGTATTGCAGGAAAGCATCGCAGAAGAAAAGGAAAGCACATCTGAAGAATCCGAAGAAAAAGAAGCATAATTCATTAGCCCCAAACGGGGCTTTTTCATTACAAACCAATGAGCCAAACGCTCCCAGAAGAAGCGTTCAGTCTGATCACCAAGGACTTTCAACTTCCTGAAATGAAGGAAGGGTTTTCGGAGGAAAAAGCTTTGGATGTACTGACGAAAGCAATCAGTCAAATGATGGACAGGAATCTGGAGCGACTTCTTCAAGTCTGCTACCGGATAGATCTTGCAGAAAATAGATTGAAGCAAATCCTACACGAATCTGAACCTGACTGCATGGCCTCAGATTTGGCTAAAGTACTTTGGGAGCGGCAAAAGCAAAAAGTGGAGATCCGGAGAAGGTATTCAGCGGAATAGTTTATCGAGAAGGATCGTGGATTTTTTCTGGATTTCGTCTTGTGTCAAACAAGTCAGTAATAAAAATGGAATCACCCTGAATTAAATAAATGATCTTAAAATTTCCTGTAAGGATATGTCGATGGCCTAAACCTAGTTCATCCAAAAACGGCTCAAGTTGACCCAGTTTGGGTTGTTTTTCAAGCAACTTTGTTTTGAAGAAGATTTGAGCCTTTATTCTTTTTGCGACATTTTCGCTCGCATTTATTTTATAAAAATGATACGTTTCTTTTAAGCTTTGCTTAGCGAAATCAGTCCAGTAAACTTTCATTCTACCAACTTTCAGATTCCTTTTCTAAATCATCTTGGTTTTGATATTTTCCAGATACGATATTTTCTGAGGCTAAATTAGCTCTATTTAAAAGCTCACTTTTCGTTAGCCGATACGGTTTGGCTTTCAAATAAGCCTCCAAAAAATCAATGGATTCCTCATCTTCAATCGAAATAAGACTTTTGATAAGATTAAGTTTCCGGTTTTGAATATCCATTTTCAAAATATTTAGCTTCTTAAATATAAAGGAATAAAACCTGTTTGGAAAGTTAACCACTAATCCAATTCCCATTTTTCCAATCCCC
>CAYTXN010000608.1:0-1831 GCA_964441195.1 uncultured Limnohabitans sp. | reverse complement strand
CTTGGACGAATAAAATATCTGGATGAAAGACCGGTTGCTTCAACAGCAGTTGCACTTTTGCCTTTGGTTTTTTTCCTGTTTGATACCAGTTCGATCACCTTACTGACATTTTTCATCTACCTGCAGGTCTTCTTTTCTTCCATTTTGATTTATCGGACTTTCCCACGCCACACGTTTATTCGCTGGATGGTGTTGGTCATGATTTTCATTTTTTTCACGATTAGTAATCTTTATTGGGAAATCGCCTATCAGGAACGAATGTACTTTGAGATTGGAAGTCTCGTATTCATGTCCATCCTTTGGAACCTACCGAAAAATTTCACCTCAGAGGATCCCAAGGAGATTGATTTTTTAAAAAAACTCAGATTTCTGACTTTGATTTTGCTGACTCTTGGGATTGTGGCAAATATGTTTGGCAGGTATAGTCTGGCCAAAATTCTGAGCGTCTCCGGAACTGTGGGATTTATCCATGCGGTCACCCTCTATTTGTTTACAAAGGTGATAATGGAAATCATCTATGTCGCTTTGGAAAACAAAAAAGAGTCTGATTCATTTACCTCGTATTTGGATTTCCAAAGTATCCAGAAGCGATTAAGAGGTTTTTTTCTTTTCCTAGCTGGGCTATTTTGGATTTCAATCATGCTCCAAAATCTTGTCTTGAGCGATTATGTCTATGAAGGAATCCAGAAATTTCTTGTTGCGGAGCGATTCCTTGGTGAGACAAGTTTCACCTTCAGGAGTGTGCTGCTTTTTGGTGCCTTGATTTATGTAGCCTTTATCGTGTCTAATAACATTGCATATTTTGCTACCATCAAAGACCAACAGAAATCTGCCACCCGAACAAAAAGGCTGGGAAGTTCTGTTTTGCTTATCCGTTTAGCGGTGTTTATCATCGGGTTTTTCTTAGCCGCTACAGCAGCGAATATCCCGCTTGACAATATCACGATTGTATTGGGTGCATTATCCGTCGGAATTGGATTTGGACTTCAAACCATCATCAATAACTTGGTTTCAGGAATTATTTTAGCCTTTGAGCGGCCTATTCAGATCGGTGATGACATTGAAGTGGGGTCATTGACCGGAAAAGTCAAAGAAGTGGGAATCCGTGCCAGTAAAATCCAGGGGTATGACGGTTCGGAAATCATCGTTCCAAATGGGGACCTTCTCTCTCAACATCTGATCAATTGGACGCTTTCTGATAAAAGAAGAAGGGTAGAGCTAATAATAGGTGTAGGTTATTCAGCCGACATGACACTGGTCAAGTCACTTATCGAAGAGGCCCTTACATTAGATAAAATCTCAAAAGTTCCTGCTCCAAAGGTCCTCATGCAGACTTTTGGGGATAATTCGGTTGATTTTAGGGTGCTCTTCTGGGTAGATGATATGGATATCTGGCTGGATATGAGACATGAAGTTATGAATACCATTTATGAATCATTTCAGAAAAACGATATTGAAATTCCATTTCCAAAGCGAGATGTCTATTTGAAAAGTTTGCCTGAATTGAAGGTTGTCAAAGAATCTGGTCCAGACCAAGAAAATGAAGACAATAAAAAATCCCCTGAAGTCTGATTCAGGAGATAATTCACACTAATACGTTCTTGAGAATTTCTTAGGCCTTTTTGACGTTGATGGCGTTTGGTCCTTTTTTACCTTCTTTGATGTCGAAAGAAACTTTGTCGTTTTGCTCGACTTTGTCCACCAACCCAGTAGCGTGCACGAACACGTCTCCCTGGGTTTCGTCATCAACGATAAATCCGAAACCTTTGGCTTCATTGTAAAATTTTACTGTTCCGGTAAACATAATGAATTGTATTAAATTGTATTTGAA
>CAYTXN010000607.1:0-1834 GCA_964441195.1 uncultured Limnohabitans sp. | reverse complement strand
GCGGTAATTATGATTGGTGAAAAAGCAGCTGATATGATTCTAAAGGATTCGGAAGTCTAAATCGAACACGGTTATTTGATTTTATATACTTTTCCTTCTGTCTTGCTCATGATGTAGACATTATTTTCAGCATCAATCCCAAACTTCAAATCTACACGGTCGTGATTAACCAAGGTCTGCATAGAAACTTCTTTTCCCTCAAAAGTGATTCCCCAGGTCTTCACAGTTGGGTTTAAGGATTCGTTAAGGTCTGCAAAAAAGAGTCGACCTGAAGGAATATCCCCAAAGACAAATTTCCCTTTTAATGGACCATATGGAATCGTATACCCTCCAATAACTGCCACGGTTTCGTCATGTTCTAATTGAATAAGCGGATAGGTAACTCCAAATTTTGCATCATCTGCTGGTAAGGGATAAAGTGCACGAAAACTTCCGTAAGGATTGATACCAAAGGTTCCTTCTCGAATCGGCCAACCATAGAATTTACCGGGTTCTATTCGGTTTATCTCTTCTATGCTATGCTGACCAATGTCTGTGGCGTGGAGATTTCCATTTTGATCCCAAAATACACGATTCGGATTTCTGAATCCATAGGCCAAAATTTCACCAGCCTTTCCGGAAACTCCAGCAAATGGATTAATTTTGGGAATTCCGTATTGGCCATTTTTACCATCTTTTCCCGCAGGGTCAATTCTCAAAATGCTGCTGTAGATGCCAGCGCCCCTATGATTGGAAATTCCAGCGAAACGTTTTTCAGCCGTTCCGCCATCTCCATATCCTATGTAAAGCAAGCCATAGTCTTGATCCCCTTTTTTGGAATTAGGATTGAAAGTCAGTTCCTGCATACCATGCGCTTGAGAGGCATTGTCGATACGGAGGATTTCTCGATCTGTTCCCTTGAAGACGCTAGCATTCGGATCATCGGCCTTCCACTCGGTTAAGACCCACTGCATAAAGACTGACAAACTATCAGTGTATCCAAAATCCGAAGGCTGAGTACCTCCTGGTTCGGTGTGAGAAGTATAGAAAAGACCGTTATTTTGAAAGTCTGGGTGAAAAGCAAAACTACCTACACCTGTGGCCCATCCTGGCTTACTTACCATGTCGGGGCGATATTCCAAGAATGGTAAATACAATGCCGGTTCTTGATCCACCAATTCATAGAGACCAATCCGTTGATCGTTGATCATTAGTCGTTTAGTGCCTGGAATTGGCTCCATTTTGGTCATTTTTGCCATGGCGGGAACCGAGTCTGATGAAGGCAATTGGGCAAAAAATTCCAATTCTATACGAATACCTGAATCTTGGATTTTTTCAGGAATCAGGTTGGAAGTTGTGTCTCCACTGATCGGGATTGGAAGTGTTTCAAAAGTGTGAAGGTAGCTAAGCACGGCATTGATGTCCTGATCAGTCAAATCCGGAAATCCTGGCATTTGGCTTTTATACTTAGCGAGTAATTCTAATGCTCGAGGATCTTTCGCCTCAATTGCACTAGCAGGATTTTTAATAAACTCCCTGATCCACTGAGTTTCAATTTGGCGGGTGAGCCCACTCAGATTTGGCCCAATGGCATCTTCGTTGAAATTGTGACAAGTGGAACAGTGCTTTTCAAAAAGCACTTTCCCATTCAAGATTTGGGAAGCATCTGTGGAAATATCACTTCCAAATCGCTCTTCCTGAGAAGAAGTACAGGCCCAAGAAATAAGACCTATGGCTAGAAATTTTACAAATTTTGAAATCATTAATACTAAAATTGAAGGATTTTCCAGTACTAAAAAAACCTTCCTCTATTTATTTACGAAATGGATTTCATCTGTTTATAATTTGTTTTTCA
>CAYTXN010000606.1:0-1836 GCA_964441195.1 uncultured Limnohabitans sp. | reverse complement strand
CTGTGCTCTCGCCTGTATTAGCTTCTGGGCCTGGCTGAGCACCTGCTGCTCCTTCCGTGGCATTGTACATTTCTTGAGAAGCGGCTTCCCAGGCCTTGTTCAAATTTTCCATTGCGGCATCTACGCCCTCAAGGTTTTTGGATCCATGAGCAGATTTCAAAGTTTCCAAAGCAGAGCTTATGTTTGCTTTGTTGCCATCAGAAAGTTTGTCACCGTATTCTTTCAACTGTTTTTCTGTCGAGAAAATCAGACTGTCAGCTTGGTTTAACTTTTCGATCTTTTCTTTTTCAGCCTTATCAGAAGATGCATTGGCTTCTGCCTCACGCTTCATTCGCTCGATATCATCCTGAGAAAGTCCGGAAGAAGCTTCGATTTTAATCTTCTGCTCTTTTCCAGTTCCTTTGTCTTTTGCAGATACATTCAAGATACCGTTTGCATCAATGTCGAAGGTTACTTCAATCTGAGGAACACCTCTTTGAGCTGGTGGAATGTCAGAAAGTTGGAATCTACCAATCGATCTGTTATCCTTTGCCAAAGATCTTTCGCCCTGAAGCACGTGGATATCTACAGCTGGTTGATTATCGACAGCCGTGGAGAACACCTCAGATTTTTTGGTAGGAATCGTCGTGTTGGATTCGATCAATTTGGTGAATACACCACCCATGGTCTCGATACCTAATGAAAGCGGAGTCACGTCCAAAAGGAGGACATCTTTCACTTCACCAGTCAATACTCCACCCTGGATTGCAGCACCAATCGCTACCACCTCATCAGGATTCACACCTTTTGAAGGCTTTTTACCAAAGAATTTTTCGACCTCTTCTTGAATTTTTGGAATTCGGGTTGAACCACCAACCAAGATTACTTCGTCAATATCCGCAGCAGTCATGCCCGCATCTTTCAACGCCTTGATGCAAGGATCCATTGATCTTTTTACCAAAGACTCAGAAAGTTGCTCAAACTTTGATCTGCTTAATTGTCTCACCAAGTGCTTTGGACCTGTTTGAGTTGCAGTGATATAAGGAAGATTGATTTCGGTAGAAGCAGAGCTGGAAAGTTCAATTTTAGCTTTTTCAGCAGCTTCTTTCAAACGCTGAAGAGCCATTGGATCGTTTCTAAGATCAATTGACTCCTCAGTTTGGAATTCGTTTGCCAACCAGTCGATGATCACCTGATCAAAGTCGTCACCACCCAAGTGGACATCACCGTTGGTAGATTTTACTTCGAAAACTCCGTCACCTAATTCAAGAATTGAAATATCAAATGTACCACCACCAAGGTCATACACGGCGATTTTCATGTCTTGGTGCTTCTTGTCCATCCCGTAGGCCAAAGCTGCCGCAGTTGGCTCGTTGATGATACGTTTCACTTCAAGACCTGCGATTTGTCCAGCTTCTTTGGTTGCCTGACGTTCCGCATCATTGAAATATGCAGGTACGGTGATGACCGCTTCAGTCACAGTTTGTCCCAAGAAATCTTCAGCTGTGCTCTTCATTTTCTGAAGAATCATTGCCGAAAGCTCCTGAGGTGTATAAGATCTGTCGCCGATTCTTACGACTACAGTATCATTTGTGCCTTGCTCTACTTTGTAAGATGCATGCTTTTTCTCAGCCGAAACTTCAGAGAATTTCTTTCCCATGAATCGTTTTACTGAGGAAATGGTGTTTCCAGGATTGGTAATCGCCTGGCGTTTTGCGGGATCACCTACTTTTCGCTCACCGTTTCCGTTATCAAGAAAAGCCACAATTGAAGGTGTGGTTCTTCTTCCTTCGCTGTTTTGGATGACTACGGGTTCGTTACCTTCCATTACGGCTACGCAGGAGTTGGTGGTACCCA
>CAYTXN010000605.1:0-1839 GCA_964441195.1 uncultured Limnohabitans sp. | reverse complement strand
ACTCGTCTTTCAGCGTATTGACAGGATTCATCTGAGTTGCGCGGAAGGATTGGGCAGAAACAATCGCTAGTGTAAATCCAATTCCGGCAAGTGCCAAAACAAGGAAACTTAACCAAGAAGGCCATTCCCGGACAGCAAATTGAGCGATCCAATCCTGCATCAAATACCAACTTAACGGCAGAGCAATCACCACACCTGCAAGAGTAATTAACAGAAACTCCTTGTTGAACATCCAGGAAATACTCAGGCTCGAAGCCCCAAGCACTTTTCGGATTCCGATTTCTTTGGTCCTGCCAGCAATGCTTAAAGCGGCCATTGCCAGCAAACCCATTGCTGCGATCAATATTGCAATACCAGCTGCCATGAAAACCATTTTTCCGAGTCGTTCATCTGCCCGGTATTGAGATTCCACCGCTTCATCCATAAAACTGAAACTAAAAGCCTCAGATGGAAAAACCTTAGCCCACTCCTGCTCCAACATGGATCGGAATGCTTCAAAATCAGTCCCTGTACCCTTTACCATCACTTTTGGATTTGTGGACGAATTAACGCTCAGATTATTAATTCCGCTAAACACAGTCATCGGGCTTTTCGCCAACATTACCGGTTCGATTTCCTGATAAAGCGAGGAGTGGTGAAAATCCTTGACCACCCCCACGATTTGATGGGGTCTGAAATCTGTATTTGGCAATATTTGAGCCGTGGGATCGGTCCAATTCATTGCTTGGGCGAATTTCTCATTGATCAGAACGGCGCTACTGTCAGCACCAGGCTCAACAAGAAAATCTCTACCTTCCACAATTTCAAGCCCTAGGGTTTTGATGTAATCTCCTCCGACGAAGTTGACCAGGAAGTTGAATTGCTTTCCATCCTCCAGCGGAAATCCGGCATTCCAAAATGCATTATCTCCATAAATGGAAATCGTAAGTGACGCAGAACTCACTTCTGTTCGCCCTGTCAGCGCTTGTCTAAACTTCTCTGCTTGCTGAAACCCCTCCGAAATTGACTTTACAAAACTGGTGCTTGGTACTTCGGGAACATCCACCAAGACTACCATTTCCTGATCAAAACCTAGATCATATTCCCGAATGACATTCATTTGATTCACCATGATCAAAGTAGATGCGATCAATAAGAAGGAAATAAAGAATTGAAATGCCACTAGTCCCTTTCTTAGAGCTTGCTTACCAAAGCGCACCGAAAGATTTCCTTTCAAAACTTTGATCGGGCGAAGGCTAGACATAAAAAATGCCGGATATGCACCTGCCAAGGCTGTAATTCCCAAAATCAAACTGATCAAAATTCCAATTTGAACAGGTCCATAAACCAATTTCAGTTCTTTTTCAAAAAGGTCATTGAAAGTTGGAAGTAGGACTTCGGCCAGAAGCAATCCTAATAATGCTGCGGAGATGGTTATCAAGAATGCTTCGGTCAGAAACTGAAAAACCAACTGGCTAAATTCCGCACCCATGGTTTTGCGCACACCGACTTCCTTGGCTCTCGTGGTGGACTTACCGATTGCCATCGTGGTAAAATTGATACAGGCTATCAGTAGAATCAAAAATGCAATTCCAGCCAGAATCCAAAGCAAGTCAGGCCTTGTAGACTCTATTATCCCATTATTTGGATTATCAGAAATATGCATTTTGGAAATGGGATGCAAAGAAAAAGAGTAGTCACCTTTTACATAGTTTTCACCCAAACCCTTCCTCATCATCGGATCAATCCCAGATTCGATTTCAAATTTGGCATCCGGTCGAATGACCTTTACATAAGTTTCTCCAAATACATTATACCATGAATTTTGCATCTCCTTTCCTATTGAAAAATCCATATTTT
>CAYTXN010000604.1:0-1843 GCA_964441195.1 uncultured Limnohabitans sp. | reverse complement strand
AAGGAAAAAATTTTTGGAGCCCACGCCATGCTCGTGGTAGGCTATTCTGATCAATATCAAGCCTTCAAGCTGGTGAATTCCTGGGGAGAAGGTTGGGGTGATGGTGGTTTTGTCTGGGTGGATTATGAAGCGTTTGAGAATGTTTTTGATCTCCAAAATCCCTTTCGGGTGCTGTGTCAGGCTATGGTCGTGATGAATTGATTGAAAAAAAGGCCCCAAACTTTCGATTTGAGGCCTTTGCGGGTGATGGGCAACTTTTCTCTACTTCTGTCTGATTGAGTTTTACAACTCCTTTATTTTCAAATTCCTGAAGGCTATTCCTTTTGCCCAATCCTGTAGTGCAATGTGTCCTCTTGTGGATTTTCCAAATTCGGGATAGTCTTTAAATCCTGAGTTGGCAACGGTATCAGCCCAAGCTTGTGATTTGAAATCTACCTCCATGGTCAAAATATCATTGAGGTAAAATTGGGTTTTTCCATCGATCTGAATGATTTTAGAAGTATTCCATTCGGTGGAGGATTTGGTCTGTGCCGGATTCTTTTGAGGGAAGAAATTATACAAGCAACCGGATTTTTTCAAAGGAACATCCACTTCCACGTGCGAATTGGAAAGTAGCTGGTATTCAGGGCCAGAAGCCCATGCAGTCCTGATTTCGGGTTTTTCCACTACGTTGATAAACACTCCGCTATTTCCTTCTTCCTCGATTTTCCACTCAAATACAAATTCGAAATTTTCGTATTGTGCGTCAGTGAGTAAGTCGGCTGGATCATCGGATTTTTCAGGATTGCATCTGAGTTCTCCATCGACTGCTTCCCAGGCAGATTCGGCTTTTCCTTGATTGTAAACATGCCATCCTTCTAGCGTCGAACCGTCAAAGAGAAGTTTCCAGCCTGCCTCTTTTTCCATAGTAGAAAGTTGGTTGTTTTGAGTGATCTCAGGCTCGGTTGTGCCTGTTTCAGAAGGCTTTGATTGGCAAGACCAAATGAACAAGGGGACTAAGCTTGCGAGGATTAGTTTTGGGTTGATTGTCTTCATTTTTGCTGGGATTAATTTGTAGTACTTGGATTCTAAACCAGAAGGTTTACTATTCCCTCGATTGGTAAGTTGCTAAAAAAAATCCCCTTGACTTTTTTAATGTCAAGGGGAAGTGGTGTTATTCAACAACTTTATTTTTGAATTCAACTTCGATGATGCTCATCAAAACTTCTTCGCCTTTGGAGTCAGGGTTTTTGAAGATAAAGTATAGATCCTGCATGCCTGTAGTCGGTTTGATTTTCACTATAGCTCGATTGGCATTTTGTCTTACCCACTCAACCATGCTTACTCCCTGAGGTGGGCGGAATCCTCCGCCTTCTTTTCTGCCAATTTTTTCAGACTGGCCTAAAAGCTCTCCGCTTGGCGAACCAAGGCGGATTTCTACAGACCCACCGATGGCACCATTTCGCTCGGTAATGCTGCTCAAGACATCGATTTGCTGGATTCCGGTGAGGTCGATTTGCTTTAGCGCAAACTGAGAATTATTTCCTGCCATCATGAAACTAACCCTCGGGGTGGTTAGGAGTTGAACTCCTTTTCTTTCAACAGATGTCTGTGGATCAATAAATGGACTTTTCAAAGCAACGAAGTCCAAACCATTCAGCGAACCTATATTTCCAGCGCCTTTATCAGCATAGGAAGCTCTTAACAAGAAGCTGCCCTGACCGTTTTCTCCTTCAGGAATCACGGTGTTTACTTTTCCGCTCAGTGGCAATGAAGCAATATTGGCTTGGGTGTCATCCATTGCTAGGATGTAATCGACCATTCTTCTTGCATCTGCTTCGCTTAGCGATGGATGCGCGCTCAT
>CAYTXN010000603.1:0-1845 GCA_964441195.1 uncultured Limnohabitans sp. | reverse complement strand
GGCCTATCAGACCGAATCAATGGAAAAAGAGGAGGTTGAATTTGCGCATTTAGCAAGGAAACACGGGCTCGAAGCTGAAATTCTGACCCAAGCAGATATCAGAAAGGTAGAGCCAAACCTAGAACTCAAAGCGCGTGGTGCTGTGCTTTTTCCCGGCGATGCTCATTTGGATCCAGGTGCTCTTTACAGCTTTTTGAGAAATTATCTGGAAAAAAAAGGCGTCAAATTTCTTACCAAAACACAGGTTTTGGGATTTGAGAAATCAGGAACAAAGGTCGAGGCTATATTGACAAATCAAGGAAAAATTGAAGTAAATAAGGTGCTACTCTGTGGAGGGTCTTGGTCTGGGGAATTAGCCAAAATGCTGGGTTTTTCACTGCCTATGATGGGAGGTAAAGGATATTCATTCATCCAAAAAAACCAACCTGAGATCAAGCAAGCGACTATTCTCACCGAGCAGAAAGTCGCTGTGAGTCCATATGGCGATACCATCCGATTTGGGGGAACAATGGAAATTGCTGGAACAAATCAATCCATTAATATGAATCGAGTGAAAGGAATATTTGAATCCATCAATCGATACTACCCTGATTTTAATTCAAAATTCCCAGAAGAAAATCAGATATGGAAGGGACTCCGCCCATGCTCTCCTGACGGTTTACCCTATATCGGTTTTGCTCCAAAATATTCAAATGTTTTGGTGGGAAGTGGTCATTCGATGATGGGAATCTCTTTAGCTCCTGCCACAGGGAAAATCCTGGCGGAACTTCATCAGCAAAAAGGAACTTCTATGGAGATTCAGGGATTTGAGGTAGGGAGGTATTCCTAAACCCTAGGAAAAGTCTTGGGTTTAGGCTCTCAAACCTAAACCCAAGACTTTTTAAAAACTTTGATTTTTTACCTTCTTACCTTAATTCAATTTTCTCAAATATTTGAAAAACTCGGAGTCAGTGGAAAGAATGATGCTGGTGTTTTCATCCATAGATTTTTCGAAACTTTCCATTGTGCGGAGAAACTTGTACAGGTCGATCGATTGCCTGTTTTTGTTGTAGGCTGAGGCATAAATATCAGTAGCTTCAGCATCTGCTAGTCCTTTAATTTCTTCTGCTTCTCTGAATGCTTCAGATTGAATCTTGGCTAGGTCTCTCTCCTTATTTCCTTCTATCACTCGGGCTTGACCTTGACCTTCGGATCGAAATTGATCAGCAATTCGATTTCGTTCAGAAATCATCCTGTCATATACCCGATCTCTTACTTCGTCTACGTAGTTCATACGTTTGAATCGAAAGTCCAAAATTCTAACCCCCAAATCTGTGGTACGTTCATTTGCCTTCTCCAAGACTATTTTTTCGATCATATCCCGACCTACAGAAATATCCTGTAGGATTTCGAGCTCTTCCATAAAATCCTCTGTAATCTCAGGATCGCGATTCGTAGAACGGACGATCTCCAAGAGATCATGACTTGCGATGGCATTTCTAGTCTCACCATCTAGAATATCATCCAGTCTCGATTGGGCAGAACGCTCATCTCTTAATCGGATAAAAAACTGAAGCGGATTGGTGATTTCCCATCTTGCGTAGGTATCCACAAAGATGAACTTCTTGTCTTTCGTCGGTACCTGATTTTTATCGCCATCCCATTCTAGGTATCGCTTATCAAAAAACTGAACTTTGTGCAAAAATGGCGTCTTGAAATTTATGCCAGGTGAAGTTCTTGGCTCACCTACCGGCTTCCCAAACTGCGTGACAATGGCCTGCTCTGTTTCGTCCAGAATGAAGTAACTGTTGAATATCAAAATGGTCAAAAAGGCTCCTATAACTATATATCCTATTTTTCGCTTTC
>CAYTXN010000602.1:0-1852 GCA_964441195.1 uncultured Limnohabitans sp. | reverse complement strand
GCCTAAGAGGGGATAGTGACGGATTTGTAAGTCAAGGTCCACTTGGTATGTTCACCAATAAGTACATTGACAATATCACATTCTCTGACCAGTCTATTGTAATGAGATTTTCTGAGGTTGTTTTGGCAGCGGCTGAAGCTAATGCAAGACTTGGTAATACCGGTGACGCAATTGAATTGCTTAATTCGGTAAGAGATAGAGCATTACCTGCTTCCGTTCCTTCTTACACTGCTGCAAATTTCGCAAATGCTGATGCATTGATCGATGCGATCATCAATGAAACGCGTATTGAGTTTCTTGCTGAAGGTAGAAGATTCCCGAATATTCACAGATTATCAGGAGAAGGAAGAATGGATGGTATTCCAGCAAAAGCAACTTCGAGATCTATCACAGGGATTTCATTCTATACTACTGATGTAGAAATTCCTACAGATCATTCCTTGTCTTATGAGGATGACTTGTTTATCTGGCCAATTCCATTAGTAGAAATTCTTACCAACAATTCTGCGCCATTGACGCAGAATCCTGGGTATTAATTTTCACATAAGGTTATAAATAAATGAGTCCGGTTCCGCATGTGCGGGATCGGACTTTTTTTTGGTTAAAACCCTGATCTATAAAATTTAAGGTTTTTAATAGAAACTCTTATTTAAATCCAGTCGCTATTTTTAATGTTTGGATATTGATTCCCAAACCGGACTTTTGTAATTAAGCCGAATTTAAATTGAGCGTACCTCCTGTGAAGGGTACCAGCTAGTGTAGCATTTTGACTTCTTTGTCCGTGATGGATTTATATTTTTCAAGTTCTTTTCACCAGGATTTTGAATAGTGATCCATAAATGCAGACTGTATGATTTCGTTACTAAGACCTCTTATTTTTTTACTCATTTTCTCGAGTTGTCAGGAAGAAATTCCCTGCACTAGCTTTGTCCTTGGAGAACAAGTGGAAATTCCCCTCAGAGAAACGGTCACACTTTGTAATGAACCGATTTCGGTTACCTTTTTGGATTTGATCTCTGACTCAAGATGTCCGATTGGAGCGACGTGTATTTGGGCAGGGTTGATCGAAGTCTTGTTGTCGGTCAATGTAAATGGGCAGGAGCAAGTATTCAACCTCAGTTCTCAGCCAAACTTTGGAGACAAAGTTCCTGAAAGCAAAATTGTGAATGGGTATTCTGTCAAATTGGTTAATCTCAAGCCTTATCCGGATGTGACCCGAAATGGAAAGAGGAATTCAACTCAAGTAATCCTAATGATTCAAAAGGCAGAATAACTAGATTCTAATGATCTTACTGGCGATCTGCTCAAAAATCTTTACCCCAGTTTCAATCAATTCATCCGGAAAATCATAGGTTCCTTCGTGCAACTGGGGACAATTTTCTCCTGCTCCCAAGCCAAATAAAAATGAAGGACAAATTTGGGAAAACAGGCCAAAATCCTCCGACCAGCGAAATGGCTCTGGTTTTTCTACCAAGCTGAGTCCTAGATTTTGAGCGCTATTTTCAACCAAATTATATAGCCCCGGATCATTGACTGAGACAGCGAATTGTTCCACGAAGCTGAAGTCCACTTCCAACTGTTCAGTTTTTGCAATGGCTTGAGCTTTCTCCTTTACTTTTTCGATTAATCCATCCAAATCCTGTTGATCAAATGCTCGCAGCGTCATGCTCAGACTCCCTTTTCCGGCACTCGTGCCGAAAGCCAAACTTCCTAGTTCAGCATGTATCAATGTCAGCAAGGCAAATCCATCAGCTTCCTTTGGTAGTTGAGGCAGTTCTAGAATGAGCTTTGCTAAAGCTTGGGCAGGATTAATACCTGCATCAGGATGTGCAGAGTGAGAAGTTTTTCCCTT
>CAYTXN010000601.1:0-1855 GCA_964441195.1 uncultured Limnohabitans sp. | reverse complement strand
TATTCTTTCGCAGTGCCAAGTACACTGGTCAAGAAGGTGATGGATGATTTGATGAAGTATGGAGCCGTACAGAGAGGTCTATTAGGAGTTAATATTCAGAATGTCAGTCCTGAATTATCAGATTACTTAAACAAGACTTTTCCGGTTGAGCAGGGTGTCTATGTGGGGGGAGTAAATGAAAACTCCGCAGGAAAGGAAGCGGGATTGAAAGAAGGAGATATTATCATTGGAATTGATGGTAAATCGGTTAATAACGTGGCAAATCTTCAGGAATTAGTAGCACGAAAACGTCCTGGAGACAAAATCGAGGTAGAATATATCCGTGAGGGTAAGACTTCCAAGACTTCTGCTACGCTTAAGAATTTCTCCGGAGACACGAATATTGTCAAAAAAGAAATTCCGAAAACATACTCGTTCGAAGGTCTTCAGTTTGAGGATGTAAAAGAAGATTTGAAAGCCAGCCTTGAAATAAGAGGTGGGGCTGTGATTAAGTCGAATGGGAATGAAAGCTGGAGAAAAGCTGGCGCAAGGAATGGATTTATTGTCACTTCGGTAATCTCAGATAGTGGTAGAACTCGAATTACTACTGCACAAGAAATGATTGATTTCCTCGAAGATTCTAAAGGAGAAGAATTGGTGATTTTGGGTATGTTCCCAGATGGAACTGAATATTATTTTGAGGTAGGAGGGAATTAAAATTTCTTCAGACTGAAGAAAAGCCGGCAATTGCCGGCTTTTTTTTGCCCTCTTTTTTCTACTTTGAGGCTTGTAAACCTAAAGCCACCATGAAGATCAAGATTTCACTTTCACTCATTTCCTTATTTGTAGGATTCCAGATTTCTCTTGCCCAGACTATTATTGAAGCTGGAAGAACTCCTGTTCCAAGTATTTCTCAGGAAAGACTGGTAAAACTAGATGCCATGCTCGAAGAAGCAATTAAAAAAGAGCAAGTTCCAGGATTAGTGGCAATGGTGGTCAAAGACGGGAAGATCGTTTACCATTCGGCCAAAGGCTTTGCTGATGTAGAATCAGGGAAGGCAATGGAGAAAAATAGCATTTTTAGAATCGCATCCCAGACCAAAGCCATCACATCTACTGCGATTATGATGCTTTGGGAGGAAGGAAAATTCAGACTGGATGATCCCATTTCTAAATACATTCCCGAATTCAAAAACTCACAGGTGCTCAATACTTTTCGGTATGGTGATACCACTTTTACAACTAGACCAAGCACAAAAGAAATCACGATCCGCCACCTATTGACTCATACTTCGGGTTTGGGATATGGAGTCATTGACGGAGATGAACGGATGAAAATGATCTATCACAAAGCTGGAGTGACTGACCTTTTCACCACTGAGAAAATCACTATCGAGGAAAGTGTCAAGCGACTTGCTAATCTTCCACTCCATCATGAACCCGGAGTGAAGTTTACTTACAGTGAAGGCTTGGATGTATTGGGATATCTGATCGAGGTGGTTTCCGGGATGCCATTTGATCAATTTTTGAAAACCAGGCTTTTTGATCCGCTTGGCATGAATGATACACGATTCTATCTAAGTGATGCCCAAGGTCCGCGATTGGTGACAGTACAGACGCGTAAAGACAATAAATGGGTATCCTATCCGGTGACTTTCTACGATCCAGCTTATCCAAAAACAGGCGCAAAAACCTTCTTTTCTGGCGGTGCAGGGCTTTCCAGCACAACTGAAGACTACGCCAAATTTCTTCAGATGTACCTCAATGGAGGGATTTACAATGGGAAACGAATCTTAAGTCCACATACGATCAGCACAATCATGACTAATCAAGTCGGTGACTTGTTAGGGGATGGAGGTAAAGACTATGGCTTGGC
>CAYTXN010000600.1:0-1868 GCA_964441195.1 uncultured Limnohabitans sp. | reverse complement strand
TTTCGCATGTTATTTATAATTTTTTGCCAAAGATAAAGATATCCCTCATTAGGCAGATTAACACTTTGTTAAATCCCCAAAAGGATGCAGATTGAACCTATTATTTTAGAATTATATGAGAAATATACTCCTAACAACCGCTTTGGTTCTAAGTTATGTGGTTTCAGCCTTTTCACAATCCTATTTTGAAGATGGGTTATCCCCTGATTTTCACAAAGAAAGAAGGCAAGCACTCCGTGAATTAATGCCCAAAAATAGCATGGCTGTGATTTTCACCAATCCACAGAAAAACAGATCCAATGACGTGGATTTCATATTTCATCCCAATACGGACTTTTTTTATTTAACTGGGTTTAGAGAACCCAATTCAGTTTTGGTGATTTTCAGTGAGGATCGCAATTTTGGTGATTACTCCACAGATGAAATTCTATACGTACAGCCTCGGGACCCTCGTGCCGAACAGTGGAATGGCAAAAGACTCGGCGTGGAGGGAGTCAAAGAGAAACTGGGATTTGAACAGGTATTTCTGAATGAGGAATTTGGAAAGAACCCCGCTTTGAATACGCAGGAATCCGCGAAAATTCTTTCATTCAATCTTGGGAAAACTCAGGAAGAAAGTAATGCAAATGCACCCTTGCATACCATGATTAGTAAATTCAAAATCCAAACGCAATACCCTGAAGAGTTGTCTGAAGTGGCTTTGGAGATGTACGAGCTGATTCGAGCCACTGAATTAGAAAACTCAGCAAATGTCGCACAGGTAATTGGTAGAAATCAGCGAGCCTACCTCGAAGTGGAAAAAGACCCAATTCTGGTTGATTTTGTTGCCGCAGAGACTCCAGAAAAGCGGATGGCTTTAAAATCTAAACTTCCTGACTCAAAGCTCGACATCTCCACCCTTCCTAAAATGATGAATCAGTTGCGAGAGGTAAAATCAGCGGAAGAAATATCTCTGTTGAAAAAGGCAACAAAGATCTCTGCTGTCGGGCAGATCGAGGTAATGAAAGCTGCGAAAGTAGGTATGTCAGAACGCGAAATTCAGGGGATCCATGAATTTATCTATAAACGCTACGGAGCCGAGGGGATTGGATATCCCTCCATCGTTGGCGCAGGCAACAACGGTTGTATACTTCACTACATCGAAAATGACTTAAAAAATGTCGATCAGCGGCTTTTGCTCATGGATCTCGGTGCAGAGTGGCGAGGATATACAGCTGACGTGACTAGGACGATTCCTATTAATGGAAAATTCAACGAAGAAGAAAAAGCCATCTATGAATTGGTTTACAAAGCCCAAGAAGCCGGTATTGCACTATGCAAAGTGGGAACTGATTTTTCTGAAATTGGACAGGTAACTCGACAAATAATTAATGACGGACTAGCAGATCTAGGAATAATCAAAAAAGGCGAGCGACATAATTATTTCCCTCATGGCACTTCGCACCATTTAGGTTTAGATGTACATGACCGAGGAAGTTATGGATCCCTTAAGGAGGGTGTTGTATTGACTGTCGAGCCAGGAATTTACATTCCTGAAGGAAGTGACTGTGACAAAAAATGGTGGGGAATTGCCGTGAGAATTGAAGATGATATTCTCGTAACAGCCAATGGACCTGTTAACTTATCGGAAGATGCGCCAAGAACAGTAGAGGCAATTGAGTTAATGATGCGAATTCCGAGTATTTTGGAAAATTGGGCATTACCTGAAATCGAATGAAATTTAACATAAACAGCTACTTTGAGCTTTTAAAAATTAGGAAAAATACCCTATGGAAATCTTACCTCACTAGCTCTATTCTTTTCAATATCAAGAAATGCAAAAATCCACTAGCCCTCGACTTTTCGGCCCTCTAGCACTTGTTTTTGGC
>CAYTXN010000599.1:0-1870 GCA_964441195.1 uncultured Limnohabitans sp. | reverse complement strand
ATACGGATTTCAGGGAGTGGGAAAAGGAGAATGAGTCGGAAGACCGAAGACCGAAGACGGAAGAACCTAAGGTCCAGAAACAAGAAGCAAAGACCGAGAAGCAAGAATCTGCTCCTAAAGTTAAAGCGAGCTACAAGCAGAAGCAGGAGTTCAAGACCGTGACTGAAACTATGGCAAAACTGGAAGCTGAAAAGTCAAAATTATCCGATGAAATAGGTGCGGGAATTTCCGATGTAAACCAATTGATGACTAAATCCAACCGCCTCCAAGCGATCGACAAAGAACTCGAAGAACTGGAATTGACATGGTTGGAGCTGAGTGAATTGGATGGGATTGAAGATTAAGAATAGCCACGAAGGCGCGAAGGCGCAAAGTTGACTTAGGGTCTTCGTGCCTTTATGGCAAAGCAAAACCTCAAACCCTTCCCTGCAAAAAATCTAGCCGTAACTCCTCCGGAAACTTCTCAATTGCATACCGCAATGCTGTTCGGGGCATGGTCTTGTAATGAGTTTTTAGGAATTGTAATTCAACTTCAAAATCTCGTTTTCCAATCTCCCGAAGCATCCAGCCGACTGCCTTATGCATCAGGTCATGGGGGTGATTTTTGAGTTTCTCAGCTATAATCAGGGCATCTGTAAAATCGTCCTTTTTGATCCAATACAGGCTGCTGATCATAGCAACACGCTGGGACCAAAGTTTGCCTGAGGCTGCCAATTCATAGAAAAGGGATTTGTCTTTCTTATGATAAAAAGCACCTAAAATCTGATAACAGGAGCTGTCCACCAAGTCCCAATTATTGATAAACTGGAGATGTTCGAGATAAAAATCGACGATTTCCTTTCGTTGTGATTCGGATTTCTGTTTTTCAAATCGATACACCAGCATCATCAAAGCAGTCAAACGAACTTCGTGAAAGGTTTTTTGAAGCAACTCAGAAATTTCATCCAGAGATATTTCTCGAAAGCAAGCTTTTGCGATTTTTCGCTGATCAGGCACTATCACTCCCAAAAACTGATCTCCTTCCCCGTAGCCTCCCGGAAAGGCTTTGAAGAACTTGGGCAAAAATGCAGCTTTCTCAGAAATGACTTTATCCTTCAGCGATTCAAAAATCTGCTCAGTCAACAAACTCATTTTGTGAATGTGTCCAGCGTGTGTTGAATTAATCGATCGACAGTTTTCTCAGCCTCAGAATCAAACTTTTTCAAAGGACGGTTTGCTACAATCGCATTCAAACTCAGCATTTGATGCCCGAGCAGATCACCCATTGCATAATAACCAGCTGTCTCCATCTCGAAATTGGTCAATCTTTTACCATCAATACGTAAAGCTGAAAGGCGCTCGATCATTTGATCAAATCGAGGTTTAAGCCTAACCTCTCGACCCTGAGGAGCATAGAAACCAGGGCAAGTGAGCGTCACCCCTCGGACAAAATCTTGGTCCAGTTTTCCCAAAAGATGAGAAGAAGCCGCTGCTTGATAAGGCAAAAAAGTTAGATCCAATTCCGTCTGAACAGCCTTTGCCAAGCTTTGATCTCCCTCCAATTCAGGATAGTAAACCATCAACGTATCCATACCGATCGCAATCTCGGATGCTAGTAATGTGCCAACCGGTAAATCCTCCTGCATGCTGCCCGAAGTCCCGATTCGGATGATCTGAAGGCTGGTTTTCTCGGCTTTTATTTCACGTGTGGTCAAATCTACATTGACCAAAGCATCCAACTCGGTCATCAAGATTTCGATATTGTCCGTTCCCATTCCAGTACTTAAGACGGTAACTCGCTGACCATTTTTCCAGCCGGTATGCGTTACAAACTCCCGCTTGCTCGTCTTAAAATCGATCTGATCAAAATACTTGGAAACTAAGCCCACCC
>CAYTXN010000598.1:0-1873 GCA_964441195.1 uncultured Limnohabitans sp. | reverse complement strand
ATCCATCGACCAAAGCTTCTACTGCATAAACGCCGTCTTTTGGGATAAGTTTGTAGTCGTTAGGAATGTGAATGTTTGCGGTTGGAAAGCCAATTGACCTTCCAATCTGTTGCCCTTTGATCACTATTCCGTTCAATTCATAGGGTCGTCCAAGGCAGCTCGTCGCAGTTTTCACATCACCGGATTCAAGTGCTTTTCTGATTTTAGTACTTGAAACTCCGATCTCTTCCACATCCTGACGGGAGATTTCTTCCAATTCAAATCCAAAATCAGTGCTGTTGGTTTTCAAGTAATCAAAACTTCCTTCCCGATTTTTGCCAAATCGATGATCGTATCCGATTACTAGTTTTTTGGTTTCAATAGATTCAATCAGCACTTTTCGGATAAACTCCTCAGAAGTCAATTGCGAAAACTCCTGAGTAAATGGAATGGTGATCAAGTGATCGATTCCAAGTTGACGAAGAAGTTTGGTTTTCTCTTCAAAAGTGCTGAGAAGTCTCAGGTTGTGTTCGTCGGGATAAAGCACCAATCGCGGATGAGGCCAAAAAGTAATTAAAACAGTTTCTCCTTGGATAGATCTGGCTATTTCACGAATTCTTTTGAGAATTTTTTGATGACCTAAATGAACTCCATCAAAAGTTCCTGAGGTGACCACTGCATTTTTGACTGGAATGAAACCAGCCAATCCTTCATAAATCTTCATGAGATCGGGCTTTGATTTTCTCAACCAATTCCGGTAGACTATGGGCTTCCGAAAGTAAAAAATCACCAATCCTAGTTCGACAAAGTGAGCTCATATAAGCTCCAACTCCCAGAATCTCACCAAAATCTCGGGCAAGACTTCGGATGTAAGTTCCTTTGGAACAGGAAATCCGAAACCCTACTTGGGTCCCTTCAAAGCTTGTGATTTCAAATTCCCGCACTTGAACGGGCCTAGGCTCCATTTTCACTTCGATTCCCTTTCGGGCAGATTCGTAAACTCTCTTGCCATCAACTTTGATAGCGGAATGCATAGGAGGAACCTGAAGAATATCACCGGTAAGTTGAGCGGCCGCAGATTTTATTTGTTCCAATGTGATGTGGGACGGATCGGCAACTGGAATAATTGGCTTCTCCAAATCGAAAGATTCAGTAGTTGCACCGATGACGAAAGTCCCGGTGTATTCCTTCTCCTGCCCCATATAGGTGTCAATCTGTTTGGTCTGTTTGCCTGCACAGACAATCAACAGTCCCGTGGCCAAAGGATCTAAAGTACCTGCATGACCGACTTTCTTGATACGAAGGGCATTTCTCACTTTTTTGACCACATCAAATGAGGTCCATTCAAGTGGTTTGTCTATCAGAAATACTTCCCCGTAAGCTTCTTGCTGCATGTTTTGAATTTAAACAGTTCGCTACTTTTGGAACTGATAGATTTGAATTTAGCTCTTTTCAGTTTTTGCAAAAATTGCATAAAACTCAAAGATAAAGCCTGACATAACTACGATTGGGCCGATGGTTAATCCAAGCACGCCATTGCCATGAGGCTGACCGTCCAGCCCCATAATGATGAAACCCAGGACTATGAGTCCCAAGCCAATTAGCATGAGGCGATAATTTTTCTTATTAAAAGGAAAAGGGGTATTGCTCATAATTAATATAGTTCGTCCAAAGACATGTTTAAATATTTGTTGACAGCTCGCAGGGTACTAAACACGCTTAGGATTCCACCTACGACAATTAGCACCAAAAAAAGAAGTCCCAGCATCTCCTGATTTTGAAGCATAGCAAACCCTTCAATATTTGCTTTGGTGTACTGGACTAGTCCGAAAAGGATTAATGAAGCAATCGCACCTGCTATCATTCCAAAGAGTAACGCTCGCATTAAAAAGGG